>DPZQ01000182.1 GCA_003536295.1 Rhodobacter sp.
ATAATAGGCTTGCTCCCGTCGCCGGGATTGATATACGGCCTCATGTTCGGGCTATGGCGCAGCCTGGTAGCGCGTCCGTCTGGGGGACGGAAGGCCGTGAGTTCGAATCTCGCTGGCCCGACCACTCTGAAAACGTCTGCATTCTGTCAACAGGATGCGGGCGTTCTCATTTATACCAATGATCAAAGGAATTTAAAATGAGCTTTGGTGTACTCGCATCGCAAACCCTCGTCGAAATGATTAAAACAGGGGCCATCCGAGCTGATCATGCGGTCTTGCCCGCGCAAGTGCAACCTGCAAGCCTTGATCTACGTCTTGGTGCCGTGGCCTATCGCGTGCGTGCATCTTTTTTGGCGGGCCACGGAAATTTGGTGTCAGATCGGGTAAAAGATTTTGAAATGCACCAAATTGACCTGACCAAAGGCGCCGTTTTGGAAAAAGGCTGCGTTTATGTGATTCCCCTAATGGAATCATTGAATTTGCCCGCTGATGTAACAGCCGCGGCCAATGCAAAATCTTCGACAGGCCGCTTAGATCTTTTGACCCGCACCATAACCGACGGAGGAGTTGAGTTTGACCGTATCCCCCAAGGATATAAAGGGCCACTGTACGCCGAGGTTTGCCCAAGGTCGTTTTCGGTCTTAGCGCGGGCGGGTCAAAGGCTTAATCAAATTCGATTTCGTGTGGGCCACGCAATTTTATCAGATGCTGATTTGTACACGTTACACGCCCAAAGTACTCTTGTATCGGGTGATGCTGTCATTTCCGAGGGTTTGGGGTTTTCGGTCGATCTGCGCCCTCAAATAGGCGATTTGGTCGGCTACCGTGCAAAACCTCATACGGGCGTGATCGACCTTGATCTTTTGAACCACTATAAGCCCTCCGATTATTGGGAAGAAGTTCGCACGCTAGATACACGCATTATTCTAGACCCAGGTGCTTTTTACATACTTGTCTCGCGCGAATCGGTGACGATCCCACCGCAATATGCCGCTGAAATGGCCCCCTATTTGGCCATGGTTGGAGAGTTTCGGGTACATTATGCAGGTTTTTTTGATCCCGGCTTTGGCCATGCGGCCGCAGGTGGAGCGGGCTCTCGCGGGGTTTTGGAGGTGCGCTGCCATGAAGCCCCTTTTGTTTTGGAACACGGACAAATTGTAGGGAGATTGGTATATGAACATATGCAAAAACTGCCCGATATTCTTTATGGGTCGGGGCTTTCGTCAAATTACCAAGGGCAAAGCTTGAAACTGTCAAAACATTTTCAAACTAGCTAGGATTGGCGCTTTTAACCTTGGATAGGGCGCAGCACCTGACTAAAATGACGGGCATTGTTTTGATAGATTTGAGCACTTTGTAAAAGACCCGCAATAACTTGATCATCAAGCTGCCGCACCACGCGCCCCGGTGTCCCCACCACTAATGATCCGTCAGGTATCACCTTATGTTCAGTTACCAAAGCGCCCGCGCCAATCAAACAGCTTTTGCCTATCACCGCCCCATTTTGGATGATAGCCCCCATCCCGATCAGGCTGCCGTCACCAATTTTGCAGCCATGCACGATGGCACTATGGCCTATGGTTACATTGGCCCCAATATGAACGGGATAGCCTATATCGCTATGCACCACCGCTTGGTCTTGCACATTGGCCCCAGCGCCCAAGGTAAGTCCCTCATTATCGCCGCGCATTACCGCGCCAAACCAAACCGAGCTATTGGGCCCTAATACAACATGGCCGATCACTTGCGCACTGTCGCACACATAGGCACTTTCGTCGATGCAGGGAGTGAGGTCGCCCAAAGCATAGATCATAGCGAGTCAAATTCTTTGTTAAGGGCACGTACGAAATCTGAAAGATCAGGCTGGCGGTCACGTTTTTGTCGCTCGGCTTGTAAGATCGCGATAAGCTGGGCTAAACTTGTCTCGACGTTATCGTTGACCACGACATAGTCATATTCCGCCCAATGGCTTATTTCGTCTTGGCTTTTTGCCATACGGGCCCGGATCACCTCATCACTGTCCTGACCGCGGTCACGCAAGCGGCGCTCAAGCTCACTGATTGATGGAGGGAGGATAAAAATCGACACCACATCGCGCCCAAGGCTTGAGTTGCGGATCTGTTGACCACCTTGCCAATCAATATCAAAAAGAGTGTCGGAACCTTGAGCCATTGCAGCGGCCACTGGGGCCTTGGGAGAGCCGTAAAAATTACCAAAAACTTCCGCATGTTCCAGCATGTCACCATTCGCGACCATTTTTTCAAATTCGGTTCGACTTTTGAAGTAATAATCTTTCTGATCCGCTTCATTTGCACGTGGAACGCGGGTGGTGGCCGAGATAGAGAACCGAATACTGCTGTCCCATGAGATCAAACGGTGTGATAAGGTTGATTTTCCTGCCCCAGAAGGTGAAGATAAGATCAACAAAAGTCCCCGTCTATGCATTACCGCCCCCGTTTTTAAATTGTAGCTCCCATGTGACCAATGCCAAAGCTAAGGTCAAGCCGGATGCACCCGCATTAATAAATTCATCACCGTTTTATTTTGAATCAAGAAAGTATGGTTAAAATCTGCAGCGGTAAATCTAGGATTATCATTAATGTTGGGCTGTAATTTGTTCTAACGAGGTTATTCGCCACTTTACGCGCACACAGCATCTGCCCCGCGTCCAAACAAGCCTAAAATAGAATACTAAAATATTCCGACTTTTAAGCAGTTTCTAAGCCCACAAGCCGAACAGGTGGCCCACCCTAAAGCGCCACCCCTCAGTGATGAACGCTGAGCGCCCGTCCTATTGGAGAGTTTGTGCCCGATAGTTTCGCAGGCTTGAGAGCTCTTCCGATACCAAAAAGGCCAGTTCTAACGATTGGCTCGCGTTAAGGCGTGGGTCACAAGCCGTATGATAGCGATCGGCCAAATTTTCATCGGTGATATCGCGTAAACCGCCTGTGCATTCGGTCACATCTTGTCCTGTCATCTCAAAGTGTACACCGCCTGGTACGGTGCCTTCGGCTCTGTGAATGCCAAAGAATTCATGTACCTCACGCAAAACAGATTCGAACGGCCGCGTTTTATAGCCCGAGGCAGCTTTGATAGTGTTACCGTGCATCGCATCACAGGTCCAAAGTACATTAGCCCCTTCCGCTTGCACGGTTTGGATCAAGCGCGGCAAGTGATCTGCGACTTTGCCTGCGCCAAACCGCGCAATCAATGTCAAACGCCCCGCTTCATTTTCGGGGTTAAGTTTTTTCATCAGTACTTTTAAATCGTCTGCGGTGGTGGTGGGGCC
>DPZQ01000063.1 GCA_003536295.1 Rhodobacter sp.
CCCATGCCAAAGCTAATCACATGGTTGATCACGGGTTTTAGCCCCTCGGTGACAAACGCTTGCAAAACATGACTTTCAATGGGCAGACGCAAACCCGCCATTTGCGCTACTTGGCCCGAGCGGCCCGCTGCCAAAAGGCCGACTTTTTTCGCCCGAATGGTGCCGCGCTTTGTCTCGACCCCTTGGACTGTGCCATTTTCAATTTTGATGCCCGTGACTTCGCAGTTTTCAATCAAGTCGACGCCCAGTCGATCGGCTCCCCGTGCATAACCCCAAGCCACCGCATCGTGCCGGGCAGTGCCACCACGGCCATGAAGCAAGCCGCCATAGATCGGAAAGCGGGCTTGATCGTAATTGAGATAGGGTAAAAGCTGGCGCAGCTCGTCACGGCTTAAAAGCTGGGCATCATCACCTTGGGCGCGCATCATATTGCCACGCCGAGCAAAGGCATCGCGCTGACCGTCCGAGTGGAACAAATTGATGAGGCCGCGCTGCGAATGCATGACGTTATAGTTAAGCTCTGCCTCCAACCCTTCCCAAAGTTTGAGAGAGTGGCTGTAAAATTCGCTATTGCCTTGCAAAAAATAATTGGCCCGCACGATAGTAGTGTTGCGGCCAATATTACCTGAGCCCAAATAGCCCTTTTCCAACACGGCAATATTTCTGTACCCATGGTTTTTGGCCAAATAATAGGCCGTGGCCAGCCCGTGACCGCCGCCGCCGATTAAGACCATATCATATTCAGCCTTAGGCTCGGGCTTGCGCCACGCTTTTTTCCAGCCTTTATTGCCCTTAAGGCCTTGGATTAGAATTTGAAGTGCAGAATATCGCATGAAGTCCCCAACCTCCAAATTTTCCCCAAGCGGGCTGCTGGATAAGTTACCAAGGGTCGCTCCAGAAATCTATGTCTTTTGGCGACATTTTTTTTTGCCACCAAAAACCTAAAGACCTTTGGATTGATAGGCAGCCGCCACCCGTGAGATTGACACAAGATATGCCGCCACGCGTAGGTCATGCACATCGGGGTTATTGTGCCACACGTCGCGCATAGCTTGGTAGGCCGTGCGCATCGTGTCATCAAGTCCCGAGCGCACAAGCTCAAGCTCACCCGCACCGCGCAGATATTTGGCTTTGAAATCGGGAGACAATGTCCAACCTAAACCTTTGTCGGAGGATAGTGTTTCAAGCTCTTGCACCAGCAACGCATGGCGGGCTTCTTCTGCGCGTCGTTCCATGCGTCCAAAGCGAATGTGTGACAGGTTTTTGACCCATTCAAAATAAGACACCGTCACGCCGCCCGCATTTGCATAAAGGTCTGGCATGATCACCACCCCTCTTTTGCGCAAAACCTCATCCGCGCCATAAGTCACGGGACCGTTCGCAGCCTCTACAATCAAAGGGGCTTGAATGCGCGCGGCATTGGTAAGGTTGATCGTGCCTTCCATCGCAGCTGGGATCAAAATATCGCAAGGCGCTTCCAAAAGGCTCGGGCCATCGGCGACCAACGGCGCTTTGGGATAGCCGCTTACAGTGCCATTTTGTTTGATCCATTGATGCACATCTTCGACATCAAGCCCCCTGTCCAGCACTAAGGCTCCGTCACGCTCAATAATAGTGGTGATCAGTGCGCCATCCTCTTCAGACAAGAATTTTGCAGCATGATACCCCACATTCCCTAAACCCTGAACTATGATGCGCTTTCCTGAAAGCCCCCCCGAAAGACCCGCTTTCGCGATATCTTCGGGGTAGCGAAACATTTCGCGTAAGGCGTATTGTACGCCGCGGCCTGTCGCCTCCACACGGCCGTGAATGCCGCCAGATGTGATGGGCTTGCCCGTTACACAGGCTTTGGCATTTATGTCCGAAGTGTTCATGCGCGCATATTGATCTGCAATCCAAGCCATTTCGCGCTCACCCGTGCCCATATCAGGTGCTGGTACGTTTTGGGCGGGATGAATCAGCCCACGCTTGATAAGCTCATAAGCAAAACGGCGTGTGATTAGTTCAAGCTCATGTGCGTCCCAATCTGACGGGTTAATGCAAAGTCCACCCTTTGATCCTCCGAAAGGAGTTTCCACTAGTGCGCATTTATAGGTCATAAGGGCGGCCAAAGCCTCAACCTCATTTTGGTCAACTGTCGTGGCAAAACGGATGCCGCCTTTCACGGGCTCAAGATGTTCGGAATGGACCGATCTATATCCTGTAAAAGTTTCTATTTTGCCACGCAAACGCACACCAAATCTTACGGTATAGGTTGAATTGCATACCCGGATTTTTTTCGCAAGGCCCGGGCTTAGCTCCATCAGGGCAATAGCATTATCAAACATTAGATCCACAGATTCACGAAAGCTAGGCTCAACAGATTTTTCCACGATTTAATCCTCATCTCTAATTATTATTAATTTATTTAGTTCGAACTAATATAAACTATCACCCATTTAGGATGCATTTTTTGCTGTTTATCGAGCAACTTTTATTTGATTAATAAATCTAAAGTTTTAACTGATGTGTCTATAGTCAGCTAACTAGCCACTGACCCCTTTTGGTTCAGTTCCCAATGTTGATTATCGGTGAGTTAAATATATTAGTGTATATATAGTCAATAAAGCGGGAAATATTCCTTAGTTTGCTACCAATGCAGGCTCTTTGACTGAAATATTATGAATGTGCATTCATTTATCAAGGAGTTCTTGTTGCTGTTAAAAGTTAAAGTATTTTTATAAGATATTTCAATAATATAATAAAAATAGTCAAATGTGGATTGTATGGGCTAAAAGAAATTTAATGATTTTAAATAATTAAAATATCGTTTTAATTTATATTTTTTCATGTCGTTCTTAGAATTTTCAGATTCTTTTGTTTTTGCATCGGCTCTCTCTAACGCATGTTCTTGTCCTTTTCGTGAGGCTGCCCTAGATATGAATAAATCAATAAAGGAGCAGCCCATGTCCATTCGCCCTGTCACCTATGAGGCCAGCGCCCAACCCACTATGGAGGGGGCAGGCGTGCATTTGCACCGCGCCTTTGGCTTTACTAATCCCGAACAGCTGGACCCTTTCTTGATGTTTGATGATTTTCGCAATGAAAACCCGCAGGATTACCTGCGCGGTTTTCCCTGGCATCCTCACCGTGGCATAGAGACGATCACCTATGTCTTGGCAGGCGCTGTCGAACATGGCGACAGTTTGGGCAATAGGGGTACGTTGCGCGGCGGTGATGTCCAGTGGATGACTGCGGGATCTGGTATTTTGCACCAAGAAATGCCCAAAGGAAACGCCAAGGGTCAGATGCACGGCTTTCAGCTTTGGGCCAATTTGCCAAGCGACCTGAAAATGACTGCTCCCAGATATCAAGATGTAAAGGGCAATGACATCCCCGAAATTATGGATGATGATGGCACTATTGTTAAAGTCATCGTTGGCTCTTTTTGGGGCAAGACGGGCCCTGTTGACGGTATAGCCGCTGATCCACAATATTTGGATATCTATGTGCCGCCCAACAAACGCAAGAGCTTTAAGGTTGACACCTATAGGCGCGCCTTTGCCTATGTATTTGAAGGCGCAGGAAACTTCCGTGATGCTAGCGGCCCTAGAGGCGTTTTGCTGGAAAAAGAAGTCATGGGCCAAGAGCTGAACATCCGTGACCTTTCCGGCGACCGCACCCTTGTGCAATTTGGTGCCGGCGATGAGGTCACGCTGCAATCGGGTCCCAACGGCATTCGCTTTTTGCTCATTTCAGGCGCCCCAATTCAAGAGCCAGTCGCATGGCACGGCCCCATTGTCATGAATACCCAAGCAGAATTGCGCCAGGCGATGGCAGAATTGCGCAACGGTACCTTTATTAGGCCTGCACATTGATCGGGTATTTTAGGGTAGCAGTTTTGGCGACTGGCCTTTTTTCTTTCGTGCTTGTGATGGCAGGCTGCGCGCGTTTTCCAGTCCTTGACGCCGCGCGCGCCCTAAATCCGGCCCGCGGTAAAGCACCGTCCTTTGCTACCTTGGATACGCTTTCCAAAGAGATAGATCAGCCACGCGAAGCCAACACCTCGGCCGAGCTTGACGAACAAGGCCGTGCCATTAGTGGCTAATAGCGCGTGCAATCTGTCCGACCCTTTGATTGCTGCGTTGCAAGATCACTCACAAAGCGCTAACAGAACCTAGCTTTATGTGAAGGAGAAAGACATGGGTGCGCCGCTTCGTTTGGGTTTGGCCGGTTTGGGCACCGTTGGTGTTGGCATCGTAAAAATCGTGCAAAATCATACCGATCTTCTGGCGATACGTGCGGGACGCCCTGTGGTTATTACCGCCGTTAGCGCACGCACGCAGGGCCAAGATCGCGGCGTTGACCTTTCGCCTTATGCTTGGGAAACTGATCCGGTCGCTCTGGCCGCGCGCGACGATATTGATGTTTTTATCGAGGTGATGGGCGGCTCTGGCGGGCCCGCTTTGGCCGCAAGCCGTATGGCACTATCAAAAGGCAAAGATATAGTCACCGCCAACAAGGCCATGTTGGCGCTGCACGGGCATGAGCTGGCGCTTGTGGCAGAAAAAGTGGGTCGCACCATTCGGTTTGAAGCCGCTGTCGCAGGCGGTATTCCTGTTATCAAAACTCTGAGTGAAGGGCTCGCGGCCAATAAAATAGGCCGTGTCATGGGAGTGATGAATGGGACCTGCAACTATATTTTGACGCGCATGCACTCGGCGCAATTGCCCTATGAAAC
>DPZQ01000179.1 GCA_003536295.1 Rhodobacter sp.
CAAGGGCACTATGGAGAGCCTCCAAGTGGTAGTGACAATGTACTCTCCTAAGTGTTTTTTTGGAAAATGCAGCTATTGGGAACTAAAAAACGCCACAGTTTAACCCGCCTGCGTCATAAAAAACAGAAAACTTACCTAATCACTTAACTCTGTTACGTTTTTTCCCCAATTTGGGGTCATTGTCAAATAGGCCTGCTAGTTGTTCGGTCATTGCTCCAGCCAATTGATCAACATCTGTAATGGTGACGGCACGTTGATAATAGCGCGTAACATCATGGCCAATGCCAATGGCGATCAGTTCAACTTGGCGACGTTTTTCGATCATGTCGATGACATCGCGCAGGTGTTTTTCTAAACAATTGGACGGGTTAACCGACAAGGTGCTGTCATCAACGGGCGCCCCGTCGGAGATGACCATCAATATTTTGCGCGCCTCGGGGCGTGTGTGCAGGCGACGGTTAGCCCATTCTAGGGCCTCTCCGTCGATATTTTCTTTCAAAAGTCCTTCTTTCATCATTAGACCTAAATTGGCCCGAGCTCGCCGCCATGGGGCGTCTGCGCCCTTGTATATGATGTGGCGCAGGTCATTTAATCGGCCAGGATTGCCAATACGGCCCTCGGCTAGCCATTTCTCGCGCGATTGTCCACCCTTCCATGCCCTCGTGGTGAAACCCAAAATCTCAACCTTGACGGCACAGCGTTCAAGCGTACGGGCTAAAACATCGGCACAGATGGCCGCAATAGAAATAGGCCGACCTCGCATCGAACCAGAATTGTCCAAAAGCAAAGTTACACAAGTGTCGCGAAACTCGGTATCTTTTTCGCGCTTGAAGGACAAAGGCGTAGTCGGATTGGCAACAACTCGCGCCAAGCGACCCGCATCAAGCGTGCCTTCTTCAAGGTCAAACTCCCAAGCGCGGTTTTGTTGGGCCTGTAAGCGGCGTTGCAGCTTATTGGCCAGCCGTGACACCGCCCCTTTAAGCGGGTCCAGCTGTTGATCCAAATAGGCGCGTAGACGTTCTAGTTCGACAGGTTCTGCAAGATCTTCGGCGCGGGTTTCTTCGTCGAACTTATCGGTAAAGACCAGATAATTGGGGTCAGCGTCGGAAAAGGCGCTATGGGGCGGGGGCTCAAGCGGGGCTTCGCCCTCGGGCATCTCAGCCTCTTCACCATCTTCCATCTCAGCGCCATCGTCGGTGCTGGTTTGGGCTTGGGTTTCGTCTTGGCTGTCTTCTTGACTTTGCTCTGGTGATGCGTCGCTTTGATCTTGATCGTCGCCCGCGTTGTCAGGTGCGTCGGGTTCGTCTTGCGCCTCTTGATCTTGGCCGTCTTCATCGGCCTGGTCGGGGTTATCACCCAATTGATCGCCATAACCCAAATCTGATATCACTTTACGCGCCATGCGTGCGAAGGCGGCCTGATCGTCAAGCACATGGTTAAGCACGCCCAAATTGTCGCCAGATTGGGCTGCTATAAAGTCTGACCACAGGTTCAAAACCGTATCGGCCCCTTTTGGCAAAGGCCGCCCGGTGGCCAGATGGCGCACCATATAGCCCGCGGCGGTGGCCAAAGGCGCATCTTGATTTGAGGTGATCTGACTGAAGCCGCGTTTTTCTGCCTCAAAGGCAATTTTTGCGTCAATATTGCCTGCAGTTCCAGGCATGATACGTGCGCCCATCGCTTCGCAGCGGGCGGTTTCCATTGCGTCGTAAATTTCGCGCGCAACAGGCCCGGATGGGGCATAGCGGCTGGCCAGCGCCTCATTATGATATCGCAGACGCATGGCAAAAGCGTCGGCAGTGCCGCGGGCAAGCAGTACTTCATCTTTGCTCATGCGGCGGCTTACTTGGGGCAGGCGCATCGTGTCTTTAGTGACCCCAGAAGGGTCAGACGAATAAGTCACAGCTAGCTCTAAAGCGCCCGACAAGGTTTTTGTCGCCTCGGCCAGCGCTTTTTTAAACGGATCGGCAGGATTGTCATTCGCTTTGGTCATATTCTGCTCTGGCTAAACTGGCTTAATTACTGCGCGGCCATGCTTGCGGCGGACTCTGGCAGCTCTTGATCAAAGCAGCGTTGATAGAACTCGGCCACGGTTTGGCGCTCTAGTTCGTCGCACTTGTTGAGGAAGGTCAAGCGGAACGCATAGCCCACATCGTTGAAAATAGATGCATTTTGCGCCCATGTGATTACCGTGCGCGGCGACATAACGGTAGAAAGATCCCCCTGTTTAAAGGCCCTTCGTGTCAGATCTGCCACCGTAACCATATGCGACACCTGAGCGCGCCCCGCTTCAGTGTTAAGGCCAGGTAGTTTAGCCAAAACAATGGCAGTTTCCGCGTCATGGCTCAGATAATTCAGCGTAGCGACCAGCGACCAACGATCCATCTGCGCTTGGTTGATTTGTTGGGTGCCGTGGTAAAGGCCCGTGGTGTCGCCTAAGCCTACAGTGTTTGCAGTTGCAAAAAGGCGAAAATTGGGATTTGGCGTGATAATTTCATTTTGGTCAAGCAAGGTTAGTTTGCCGTCATGCTCTAGTACGCGTTGGATCACAAACATGACATCCGCGCGTCCTGCATCATATTCATCAAAGACAATGGCCACAGGATTGCGCAACGCCCAAGGTAAAATACCTTCGTGAAATTCAGTCACTTGCTTGCCATCACGCAGTTTGATTGCGTCTTTGCCTATCAGGTCGATGCGGCTGATATGGCTGTCAAGGTTGACGCGAACTGCGGGCCAGTTTAGCCGTGCGGCCACCTGTTCTATATGGGTTGACTTGCCCGTGCCATGATAGCCTTGGATCATCACCCGCCGATTATAGGAAAAACCCGCCAAAATCGCCATCGTGGTGTCACGATCAAAGACATAGGTCGGGTCAATTTCGGGAACCCTTGCGGAAGGCGCCTCAAAGCCTTTGACCTTCATATCACTGTCAAATCCAAATGTCGCGCGCAGGTTGATGTCTTTGGTTGGTTTTGCGTCTTTATCCAGCATGGCTTGCCTTATCCTTGGCTTGATTGGGGCCCGTTTCGAGC
>DPZQ01000009.1 GCA_003536295.1 Rhodobacter sp.
AAGAGATGCTCAGCCGGTATACCCAGCTTAGATCCAATCTCCATGATTGGCTTTTTCTTTGCTTCGCGTGCAATTTCAATGTCTGTTTTAACGGTCATAGCAATCCTCCACGGGTCTAAGTACCCTTTTTCCATATTCAATCTAAGCCGTACTTTTGCTTTAACAATCTTATTTCCGACCCAAGGGCTAGCAAAACCGCCTTTGTGCGTTTCCGATAGTATACAAAAGTGTATTTCGTGGAATATGGTGTACCAGATACTTAATCGGAAATCAAAGGCTCTTCTTGCCTGCCCAAACTGGTTGATCTGGAATATGGAGCCTGACCTTGTCACCAAGTTGAAAAGCTCCTTCGGCTTCAACCCATGCCGTCACGCCCCGCTTGCCCAAAGCGGCAGACTTAAAGCGGGCGCCAAATCCTGGATGCTTCGCCTCGATTGGTTTTGCTGGTAACATACAAGGCCGGTTTTCCATATCGACCACAATCGTGGCCCCACTTTCGTTTTGCAAACGCGCACTGGGCGGAATATGGCTAAAATCGGGAATACCACTAATCACCATCGTAGCGCCCACCAACGCAGGATCTAGCCCGTCAATACCCATTTTATTAGCAATATCAGCAAGATCTTCAGCCCCTAGCACCGACAATTGGCGCACATTACGAATCGGCGTGCCCTTCTTATGTTGGCTGGTAACCCGACTGCAGCTTGGGCGTACAAAGCCTGCATGATCTTCACCTTGAGGCCCATCAAAACCCACCGACAGGCGCGAAACCGATTGCGAGGGCAGGGCCAGCGCTCGATTTGGTACAAAGCCGAGCCAAGTAATGGTTCCATAGGTATCTGTGGCTTTTAAAGCGGGCATTTTGACCTCTTTAAAAAAAACGCCCCGGCCAGGCCAGGGCGTTTTTTTATTATGATTCAGGATTGGAAGGTTTATCCGATTTATCGCCCTTATCGGGCGCCTTTTCAGATTTCGCCGCCCTAGATTTTGTTTTGGGCATTGCCACAATAGAAGCCAAAGGCGAGGCCGGCACCTCATCCTCGTCGCCACCGAGCACCTCGCCGGCAACGACTTTCTTGATTTCATCGCCCGTCAGGGTTTCATATTCTAAGAGGCCTTGGGCCAACCGTTCAAACTCAACAGGATTGTCAGTCAAGACGCGGCGCGCTGTTTCATAGCCTTCATCAATCAAGGTTTTAACTTCCACCTCGATCAACTTTTTAGTTTCAGCTGAGACCGAGAAGCCGCCAGTCGCACCCGCATATCCATCATGCGCTTCGGCATAATCAATATTACCAATTTTATCCGACATGCCCCAGCGCATAACCATAGCACGCGCCAACGCACTTGCTTGTTGAATATCACCCGCAGGGCCAGACGAGACACCCTCTTCGCCATATTTGATGATTTCGGCCGCTTTACCCGCCATCGTCATCGCGATTTTTTGCTTGCCCTCGTCTTTATGCATATTCAAACGATCCATTTCAGGTAAGGACACAACCATTCCCAAAGCGCTACCGCGCGGAATTATGGTAGCCTTGTAAACGGGGTCGCATTT
Source organism: Rhodobacter sp. (assembly GCA_003536295.1). Taxonomy (GTDB): domain Bacteria; phylum Pseudomonadota; class Alphaproteobacteria; order Rhodobacterales; family Rhodobacteraceae; genus UBA10365. The sequence goes on from DPZQ01000009.1 coordinate 1,559, forward strand.
GGGCATGTGCATTCCAACAATAGCATGGCCCGCTTCGTGATATGCAGTTTTTTCCTTTTGATCTACAGTCAGTACCATTGAGCGCCGCTCGGCCCCCATCATCACCTTATCTTTGGCCTGCTCGAAATCATTCATCGCTACAAAACGACGCCCAATTCTAGCTGCCATCAAAGCGGCCTCATTGACCAGATTGGCCAAGTCAGCGCCCGAAAAGCCTGGGCAGCCACGCGCAATGATGCGCAGGTCAACATCAGGCCCCAAAGGCACTTTGCGCGCGTGCACGTTTAAGATCTTTTCACGCCCTTTGATATCAGGGTTCGGCACTTGTATTTGGCGGTCAAAACGACCCGGGCGCAGCAAGGCAGGGTCAAGCACATCTTTGCGGTTTGTGGCCGCCACGATTATCACACCCTCATTGGTTTCAAATCCGTCCATCTCAACCAAAAGTTGGTTTAATGTCTGCTCGCGCTCATCATTACCACCGCCCATGCCGACACCACGCGCACGCCCCACAGCATCAATTTCGTCAATAAAGACAATGCACGGCGCGTTTTTTTTGGCTTGTTCAAACATATCGCGCACACGGCTTGCACCCACACCCACAAACATCTCAACAAAGTCCGAGCCAGAGATACTAAAGAACGGCACGCCCGCTTCGCCCGCAATGGCGCGCGCAAGCAAGGTTTTCCCAGTTCCCGGGGGACCTACCAGCAACGCCCCTTTTGGAATTTTACCACCCAAACGGCTAAACTTCTGTGGATTTCGCAAAAATTCAACAATTTCTTCCAGCTCTTCTTTGGCTTCATCAATGCCGGCCACATCGTCAAAGGTCACACGGCCTTGCTTTTCGGTTAGCAATTTGGCCCGCGATTTGCCAAATCCCATAGCACCCGAGCGCCCACCCCCGCCTTGCATACGGTTCATGAAGAAGAACCAAACACCGATCAACAATAAAAAGGGCAACCAAACCGAAAGGGCCGACATAATCCCAGATTTTTGCTGCGCTTCAGCCCGCACTTCAATATTTTTAGCCAACAAACGCTCAGAGATATCTTCGCCCTCAGGTTTTATACTCAAGAATTCTTGATTGTTTGATGTGCGCATAATAATGCGTTCACCGTCCAGAGTTACCGATGTCACATCGCCACTATCAACCCGCGACATGAATTCCGAATAGGAAAGCGTCCGCGACGCAGCCGTATTTGAGCCTGTGCCAAATAAATTAAACAGGGCCAAGACCAACAGGAACAAAACAACCCAAAACGCTATATTTCGTGCATTACCCACGAAGATTCTCCTTAATCATATGCAACGAGCTTCGTTGCCTTTCGTATAAGATAGACATTCATTGCGCAGGTTCAATGCGGCAAAAGGGAATGATAGAAATCTTTCTGATTAGGTATCAATGAAACCCTGTAATTATTAGACATTCCAGCGAAGGGCGCCGCAATTAACGTGTCTCTACACCAGAGTGCTGGGCTTGCCAATAACGAGACCCTCCCAAAGCCGCTTTCGCGCCAGCTCTGAACCTGCAAAAGGCCCTGCGCGCCCAACGGACCCAAAGTCAAGTCAGCTAAATTTGGTCCAAAAGCCTGCCAGCGTCCGTCCCAAACTTGTGTGGCAGGAACGGGCGCTGAAGCAGCTTTCGCTTCGCGCGTGACGCGAAAATTTAGATCCTCAACCAACAAACGACAGCCCGCCAAAGGCACACTATGCCCTGCAAGCAAAGCTTGGATGCCTCGGGCCAAATTTGCACCTCTCGGCCCATATTCGGCCGAAGAAACCCACATGATCGCGGCCAACAAGCTCCGGCGCAACAGTTCGACAGGAGCGCCGCTATAGGACGCGCGCTCCAAAAGTACATCAGGGCCGATGATCTGGACATGATCTTGGGCAAAAGAATGGGTTTGATGCGCCAAAGCCTCACGCGCCCGCCCAAGTTGTGCGGCCACTTGCGCTAAGGTTTGCGAATCAAGGCCCAATTCGTCCAAGCTCACCATAGCTTTGCGAATTCGAATGCGGTCGAATTTAGCATTATCATTTGACGGATCTTCGAGCCAATCATGACCTTGCATCTGCAGAAAGTCGCGTAAAGATACGCGTGGGACCTCTAATAGAGGGCGTAGCCAAATCTTTGACAAATATGACCGCTTCGCTTGCATGGCGCAAAGCCCGTCTAGCCCTGCACTCCGACCAAGCCGCATTAGAAAGGTTTCGGCCAAATCATCGCGCGTATGGCCCAAGGCAATGGCCTCAAGCCCCAAACTTTCAGCCCACTGGGCTAAAAGCTGATAGCGTGCGCGGCGGGCTTGATCTTGCAAATTGCCGCGCCCGTTCCAGCTCTGCCAGGTTAGGATTTTATGTGGAATCCCAAAGCTTTGGCATAGCGCTGCGACGAATTCCGCCTCGGCCCTACTTCCTTCACGTAAATTATGATCGACCGTCGCCACTGAAATATGGAGGTTCAAAGCCCGCGCAAGGTGCAAAAGTGCGAGGGAATCCCCTCCGCCAGATACGGCCAAACCCAAAGGGGCCGACTTTGGCCATAAAGCCGCCATCCGCGCTGCAAAAAGTACAAAAGGATCAGACCCTTTCGCCACGCCTACGGGCATTGCAATCGCACAACAGCAGCCACCGCCACTTCGGCAGAGGGCGTGCCTGGAAAACGGGCGCTGACCTCTTGCAAGGTCACGCAAGCATCAGCCTTCTGACCCAAATCATTCAGAGAAATCCCCAATTGCACCAAAGAATTTGATGCCTTGGGTCCGTTTGGCTGGCCAGAAAATGCCGCAAGATAAGCGCGGGCCGCCTTTGCCGCGTCCTTAAGATTTTCAAAGGCTTTTCCACGAAGAAACTGCGCCTCTTGGGTCAGAGAACTGCCCGGGTAGGTCATCACAAAATTGGCAAACATAGCGGCAGCCTCTTGATTTTTTTGTGCTTCTAATGCCGCGACGGCTGCGTCAAAGTCGCTTTGCTCGCTGATGGCCAATTCTGGCATTGGGAGGGACTCAAACGGGCCTTCAACGGCAGATGCGATTTGAGATGGATCTGCGGCCACTTGGGAGGAAACGCCGCCCAAAGGTGCGGGCTCAGATAATTGACTTGGATCCCCACCTTCCAATTCGGTCAGGCGAAATTCCAAATCACCAACACGGTTTGTGCCATCGGCGACAATGCGGTTAATGCGGAGCTCCAACGCTTCGGATTGACCGGTCAGCCGGGTAACCTGCGCTTCAACCTCGGACAGCCGTCCAAAGACCGAAAGCCCTTCTTGGCGCGACAGTATATCGCTCGAGCGCAAAAGTTCTTGCTTTAAATCAACAAGTTCACCATTCAAAAGCGAGATTTCTTGCCGAATATCTGCCAAACTAGCGGCCGTGCCTTGCCCAAAAGCGGAGCTAGTCGCAGTCAGATAAATAAAGCAAGTCAGTCTTAGATATTTCATCTATAACTCCTGTCGTGCTTTATGTTTAAGCTATTCTGTCAAAACAGTAACCGAGCGACGATTACGCGCATAACAATCTTCTATCGAGCAAATTTCGACCGGACGCTCTTTACCATAACTTACAGTGCGCATACGGTTCAGGTTAATGCCCACAGTCGTCAGATAGTCTTGCACCGCACTGGCGCGACGGGCGCCCAAAGCCAAGTTATATTCGCGCGTGCCTTGCTCGTCTGCGTGACCTTCGATCACAATATTATAACTTGCATTGCCTTGAAGCCAGCTGGCTTGCAGTTCTAAAATTTCGCGCGCTTGTGCGGTCAGGGTGCTCTGGTCAACGTCAAAGAACACACGGTCCCCAACGCTCCCTTGGAAATAGGCATTTGAGGTCGGATCTGAGGGTGAGCCAAGGCTGATTGTCTCAATCCCACCACCAGAGCCAGCGCCACTGCCGGGTTTATTACAGCCGGTCAACGCCAAAGCGGCAACCAACATCAATGCTTTGCTTAGATTATTCATCGCGTTATCCTTTTTGCTCGATTTTGACAATTATAGCAGATTAAATTTGCTTTGGGAATCAGGGCCTATACGAATTATGGCAAAAGCGGTGACCATGCAGGATCCGAGGCCGCCCCTTCGGTTTTCGCCCGTTTTAGATTACGGCCAGAAATATCAACCGAATACAGAGAAGACTTCCCGGTAGCTCCAGATGTCTCACGCGTGAACATGATAACACGTCCATTTGGAGCCCAGGTTGGGCCCTCATCCAAGAATGAAGCGGTTAGCAACCTCTCTTCCGAGCCGTCAATACGCATAACGCCAATATGAAAACGGCCCTGATTTTGCTTTGTAAAGGCAATCAAATCACCGCGTGGCGACCAAACGGGCGTGCCATAACGACCCTGACCCGAGGAGACGCGCCGCAGATTTTGCCCGTTTGCATCCATGATATAAATTTGCTGCCCACCCGAACGATCAGATTCAAAAACTATTTTGCTACCATCAGGCGAAAAGCTAGGCGCTGTTTCAATTGAGGGTGCATTGGTAAGTTGGCGCGACGCGCCTGAGGCAAGATTAAGTGCGTAAATATCTGTATTTCCGCCTTTTTCCAGCGAATAGATCACGGATTTTCCATCTGGGGCAAAGCGCGGTGAAAAAGCCATCGTGCCTTTTTGATCGGCCAACGACACCACTGACTTGCGCGCTAGATCCATCATATAGATTTTTGGAAAATCGGTTTTATAGCTGGTAAACAATATCTTATCGCCTTCACTTGACAGGCGTGGAGCCAAGACAATTGATTTATCATCAGTCAAATATTCAACATTGGCCCCATCATAATCCATAATAGCCAGACGTTTGGCGCGCTTGTTTTTAGCGCCAGTTTCCGCCACAAAGACCACCCGGCTATCAAAATAGCCGTTTTCTCCCGTTAGGCGCGAATAGGCAGCATCGGCAACCTTATGGGCCGTGCGCCGCCATATACCAACAGGCCCTGAAAACTGCAGCCCCTCGCCCATTTGTTGACCTGAAAAGACGTCGATCAAGCGAAATTTAACCGTGGCCGTGACGCCTTGCACAAAGACCGCCCCCACAACCAAGGCCTGCGCATTCACCGCTTTCCAATCGGCAAAGGCGATCGGGTCATTAAAGGCACTGATGCGCGAAATATGAGCTGAAACGGGAATTTCTCGAAAAAGCCCAGTACCCGCCATATCTTCGGCAATCACGCGTGAAATCTTCGCTGCATAATCGAGTGCGGCGGCATTCTCGGCCACAAAACCAGGCACTGCGATCGGCAAAGGTTCTATCACGCCCTGGGTGATCTCTATGCGCAAAGGGCCATTTTGGGCCCAAACCGCGCCCATCTGCGCGCCAAAAGCCAATATCAGGGCAGCTGTTAAGCGAAAAATACCTAATTTGTGACTTAACGTGAGACCAAACAGAGTCATTTCATCCTCATTTCTTTGGGGTTGAATACCATTTCCACATCTTTCCACTGATCATATTTCTCTTTGGGTAATTTGAAACCCTTAGCACCACACCGGATGATGGCGCGCCGCCCTGCTTCAAAGGCCTGACGGGCTGCCACTTCGGATCCATTTTCAAAAGCGACAATACGGATGGAGGCCGCATCAGGCATACCATTTTTCTGAATAGACAGCCCAATGGTGACCACGACATTCAGTGCTTCCGTTGATAATGAGCCCACATTCCAACAGCTTTGCACAGAAAGGCGCAAGCTGTCCATTTCGAAAGTTGTCAGGCTGCCCACTGCGGGGCGACTTGGCGCTGCTTCAGGTTCGAGTGGGATAGGTTCTGTTAAAGCTTCAGCCAATGCCTCGGCCACTAGGTCAGTTATGGTCTCGGGTGGCACTTCAGGTTTGGGGGCCACTGTAGGGCGCGGTTTTGGATGCGCGCTGGTTTGAGGCGCCAAAGACGGTATATTTTGGGTCTGGGTCGCCTCGGTGATGATTTGTGTGGTAGCAGCTTCAGGGGCCATAGACTGGCTATCGACCATAACCTCGGGCACAGGGACTGGATCAGGACTTTTGATAACGGCGAGGGCAGTATCTTGAGCGATTGCAGCATTTACAGGTGGCGGCGGAGCCGCAACGGGCGCTACGCGTGGCGCGTCTTGAGGCTTTATTTGCTCAGGCGCCTCACTGACCAGGGGCTGCTCAGGTACCTTAGGGGAAGGCATCAGTTTGGGGGCAAGTTCAAGAGTGGGTGTCGGAGAAGGCTCAGACTTTAACACCGGCGTCGGTCTAGCCTTAGGAGCAGGTGGAGGTGCTGGGGTTAGCTCTGCTGCTGGCCTCGCCATGTCAGGCGTATTCGTCGATGGAAGCTCGGGCTGACCGGCATTTAGCGCGTCAAACTCTTGTGTTGATAAAATAGTAACCTGTGTGACTTGCAGTTCGGGCGTCTTTTCGATCTTGGTGAAAAAACCAGCGGCGAACATCCACAGCAACAAAAATAGGTGCCCCAAACCAGAAACCAAAAGGCCAATATTCATTTTGGGCCTAACCGCCAGAGCCGTTAAAACTGGGGCCATTGCCATCGGTCACAAGCCCTATATTGCGAAAACCGGCGGCGTTAAGTGCACCCATAACCTGGGCTACTTGTCCATAAGAAATAGCTGCATCAGCCCGCAAGAAGAGCCTGTCGCTATCGCGCTCGGCGGCGATCAATTGCAACTTGGTAATAAGCTCATTTGCATCAACTTCGGTTTTTTGGATCAGTAAAGCCCCTTGGGCGGTCATGGTCACGGTTAACGGCTCTTCTGCTTCCGTAGGCAGGGCGGTTGCCGCTGTCTCAGGCAACTCAACGGGTACGCCTACTGTTAACATAGGCGCTGCTACCATAAAAATTATCAACAAAACCAACATAACATCCACGAAAGGGGTTACGTTAATCTCTGACATGGCCGCAGACTTTCCCCGCCTCCGAACGTGTCGATTTTTGCCTGCTCGCTGCTGGATTCCGGAGGCCATAGTTACACGTCCAATTGGCGAGAAAGAATGGTTGAGAACTCATCTGCAAAAGCTTCAAAGCCACCTATGATCTGTTCGCTGTCTGCGTTTAACTTATTGTAAAAAACCACTGCAGGAATAGCGGCGATTAGCCCAACTGCGGTGGCCAACAACGCTTCGGCAATCCCGGGAGCGACAACGGCCAAATTGGTATTTTGCGAGATGGCTATTTGCTCAAAAGCGTGTTTTATACCCCAAACAGTGCCAAACAGGCCCACGAAAGGTGCTGTTGATCCAACCGTGGCCAAGAAGGATAGGCCCTTATTGAGTTTTTCGCTTTCCTTGGCGATAGCCACATCCATCGACCGATCGATCCGCGCCTGCGCGCCTGCAATGAGCCCCCCATCTTTCCGATGAGACCTGCGCCACTCAAGCATTCCAGCAAAAAAAATCCGCTCTGAAGCCCCGCGAGCTGAGGGGCCAATTTTGTCGAACAATTCATCCAAAGGCTCACCCGACCAAAAAGCTCGATCAAAGATCAACGCTTCACGCCGAGCGATGGCAAAGCTAAGATGTTTTTGAATTATAATAGCCCAAGACCAAACCGACATGCCAATCAATGACAGCATGACAAGTTTAACGGTGAATGTGGCACGTAAAAATAGGGCTAGCAAAGAGAAGTCTATCTCCTGCACCGTCGCAAGGGTTTGTGTGTCCATATGCCTGCTCTTTTTTGGGGTCTAATGACCAATTTTTTCAACAGGATTCTACCAAATTTCTTTCGGTTTGCCAATGACCTCTGATGTATTTCAAAAAGAGAGATTAAATCGTACCGGCTAGTTTAACGGCGCCCACGGTTGCGGCGACCAAAACAGCGCTTGGCAGACGTAAGGGGCGCCCAGACGGAGATAAATAAACCAAAGTTACCTCAGCGCGAAACAAAAGCATATCACGGCGCATCACATCTTGATTTAAGATCAGACGGGCGGAAGTTACAGACTGAGGACTGGTGACCACGGTTAATTGATCTTCGAAAATCGCTGGTTTTAGATAATCTGCCACAACTTTTCGCACCGCAAAAATCGTTCCATGCCGCTTACGCAGATCATTTTGGTCTATCCCCAAGTTCCGCACAAAAGCCGAGCGCGCGCGCTCGATGAACTTCAGATAGTTGGCATAATAAACGATGCCTGCCATGTCTGTATCTTCATAATGGACTTGGCAAAAGAACCGATGGACGTGAGGCTTAGCGATCAACAAAGGTCACCATTCGGTTCAACATCAAATCCCAACCGCCCTGATGTTCTATGCTTAGGTCATTACCATGGAGCCAAACGACCATTTCATGACAGGTTAGTTTAGTGCCCGTGCCCTCGGGCACCAATTCAAGTGTATTTTGCGAGCAAGAAACAGGGACGTCATCAACCAAGACCGTGACCGAAAAAACCAACCTATGATCAGGGACAATATCAAAAAACCGCGTGATAAATTTGGCCACGACTGCCCCACCTTGGCGCATTTCGCTTTGCTCGACACCGCCGATGCGGAAATCATAGTTGAGGTAATGGGTTTTCATTCCTTCTGGAGTGGGTTCCCACCTATGACGATTGGCCGTGTCAGTCCAAATCGCATAGACTTGGCTTGGACTGGATTTGAATTGAGCTTGTGCCACCACGATGTGATGGCACGCAAGAGTGATCTTTGTCATAGCGCCCTCTCATAAAACCTTGACCCTTAGTCTATAGAAGCTGCAAGCAAATCAAAAGTCTTGTCTTAACACGCCTCTAGGGCGTTAATGACGCGAGCTGAAAGCCGCAAGCCATGGGATTTATCGTGGGCCACGCGCGGCATAGTTTTGTCATAGGCGGCGCGAATGACCGCTGCTATTTCGGGTCTTAATACCACTGCACCATCGTAAACCCCTAAAGGCGCGCCAGCGAGAAAGGCCTGATCCGACCAAACCAAAATGATTTGTACTGCTTGCGCTAGGGCCAAACCATGCGCATCTTGCCCGGCCATTGCCTCATCCATGCAGATGAACACGAACGCAGCCTTGATCGTCCCATCCGCGTCAAAACGAAAACTGCGGTATTGATTAGCTTTCGCCGCCGTAAGCCGCGCGCAAAGCGCCGTCAGATCGGGCACCATTGCTTCCAACTTCGGAACAAGCACCAGCTCATCCCACGAACGGCAAAAAAACATCATCAGATTGGCCCCAAGTTCAGGGTCGATCTCGGCCATCTCATGACCGGCCAAATGCACGATGCTTTCAATCGCCCCTTTGAAAAGTCCAAGCGAGCTTTCCTCAAGTCCAAATATCACCGCTGCAATGGGTCGGCCCCAACGCGCACAAAGATAGGTGCCATCGGAGCGGGTGAAAAGCGCAGTCATCTGTTCGACGTTAAAAGACATGCTACGCCCCAAAGTTTGATGCATCCTTTTAGGCGCGAAAGCTTTTAAGCTCAACCACGATAGAGCTAATCTTCGGTGAAAAGATCATTTTTTGTGGCGCTGCGCGGCGCATCAAGCCCTATATGACGCCAGGCTTTGGAGGCCAACATGCGGCCACGTGGGGTGCGCATGATCAGTCCTTGTTGTAGCAAAAAGGGCTCTATCACTTCTTCAATAGCGTCGCGCGATTCTGAAAGAGCGGCGGCGATGGTTTCCACCCCCACGGGCCCGCCTGCGTAATTCTCGGCCAAAAGCAGCAAATACCGCCGATCCGCCCCATCAAGACCCAGATGATCCACTCCCAAGCGAATAAGCGCGCGGTCGGCGATGGCTTGGGTTAGACAGCCGTCGCCCTCAACCGTAACAAAATCAACCACGCGGCGCAATAAACGCCCCGCAATACGCGGTGTGCCTCGGGCGCGACGGGCGATTTCGCGGGTCCCCGCCGCCTCGGCTCGTACGCCCAAAAGCCGCGCCCCGCGTGCTACGATCAGATCAAGCTCATCTTCCGTGTAAAATTGCAAACGGGTTGGAATGCCAAAACGATCGCGCAAGGGCGTTGTCAAAAGACCCAACCTTGTGGTCGCCCCCACCAAGGTAAAGGGCTGCAAGTCAATGCGTACAGTCCGTGCCGCAGGCCCTTCGCCTATCACAAGATCTAGGGCGAAATCCTCCATTGCGGGGTAAAGCACCTCTTCTACAACGGGTGAAAGACGGTGAATTTCATCGATAAACAGAACGTCATTGACCTCAAGATTTGTTAAAATCGCCGCCAAATCACCAGCGCGAGCCAAAACCGGCCCCGAGGTCATGCGAAACCCCACCCCAAGTTCACGCGCCATGATCTGAGCAAGGGTGGTTTTGCCCAATCCGGGCGGACCGTGAAATAGAGTATGGTCCATCGCCTCACCACGCATTTTCGCGCTTTCTATAAAGACGCGCAAATTGGCACGGACTTCGACCTGGCCCACAAAATCATCCAGAACCTGCGGACGTAAGGCGCGGTCCGCATCGTCGGGCAAGGGTGCGGGACGCACCATAGGATCTGAGGTTTTCTTTTCAATCATGCTCATGCTTTAGGGGCCAGTGCTTTTAAGGACGCGCGAATGAGCGTGGAGCTATTTGCGTCGGGCGCGCTCCCTGCCGCTTGCGCCACGGCCGAGGCTGCGTCTGACTGACCGTAACCCAAATTCAAAAGTGCAGACAGGGCATCGGCGGCCGCCGATGCCCTGATCTGCCCATCTGAGGGGGCGCTGCCTTGGGGAACTTTGCCTGGGGTAATCGGCTCGATCACATCGTCGCCATCTTGCCCTTGGGCCTGCGCCATTAAGGCGCCCCCTGCAGCCATCAAACTAGGGGCTTTGGACTTCAACTCTAACACCACACGCTGCGCAATTTTGGGTCCGATCCCTTGGGCCGCTTGAACCGCACGCACATCGCCCAACGTAATGGCGCGTGCCGCACCTTCCGGTCCAAGCGCACTCAATATGGCCATCGCGGCCTTAGCGCCAACCCCTTGCACCGTCATCAAAAGCCGGTGCCATTCTTTTTCCAACATCGTTGGAAAGCCAAAAAGCTGAAGCAGATCTTCGCGCACCAATAATTCAGTATAAAGCGCGACTGCTTGGCCTACAGGGGGCAGGCCGGCCAAGGTGCGCTCGGACACATGGACGATATAGCCCACCCCGCGCACATCTAGCAAAATATGGTCATTTCCTCGAAAATCGATACGTCCTGAAAGTTTTCCGATCATTGTGCTGCCACCGTTTGCGCCCTTTCAAGGGCCGCATTAAAGCGCCCGGCCGATTGTTGATGATGCGCGTGACAAATGGCGATGGCCAAAGCATCGGCCGCATCAGGCCCTACGATCACCACGCCTGGCAATAAAATGCGAACCATGTGATCAATTTGATCCTTTTGAGCGTGGCCCACGCCTACAACTGTTTTCTTGACCGCGTTGGGCGCATATTCACCCACCTCAAGCCCGGCTTGCGCGGGTACCAAAAGGGCGATGCCACGGGCTTGGCCCAGTTTGAGCGTGGCCACCGCATCTTTATTCACAAAAGTAGTTTCGACCGCCGCCGCCGTTGGGCGATAGGTTTGCATAACTTGGGTCAACTGCTCATGCAGCAACAAAAGCCGCCGCGCCAAATCACCCACCGATTGCGCCGAAGGTTGCGAATGGCAAATACCATTGGCGACATGGGTCAATTTAGACCCCGCCACGTCGATCACGCCCCAGCCCAAATGTCTTAATCCCGGATCAATCCCAATAACGCGCATTTTATCATCCCTGTCTTAGAACCAACATTAGCACGAAACAAGAACATCCGCCAAGATCTTTTCTGGATTGTCAAAATTTTATCCCAAAAGACCCTTTGCTACGCACCGGCGGCATCGTTGTCTATGCACTGCCTACCAGCCAGCGAATAGGCGCGCCGCCCCAAACACCTAACAAATGCATTTGTTTAAAATAATGTAAAACGACCTATGCGCTAGACGCAATACGGCTTTGATATAATGGTGATTGTTTTTGTAGGCGGCCGCCGATAAATGGGCGATGCAAACGCAATATGGCTTTTGTAAGGATCGCAAGGAACTATTAAGATGACCGGCTTTGAAATGTCACGTTCAGTCCCATTTGGAGCTGTAAAGATTTACCAAATTGTTGTTTTTATCCAGGGAGCAAGCGCGAAGCTGGCTATATGGAACAAAGCTAGAAAAACACGCAACGAACTTTATCGCCTGTCAGACCGTCAACTGTCAGACATCGGCTTGATCCGTTCGGATATTGAACGCCTTTAAGCGTTTAGCCACAACTCAACGTTAGGGTGCAGCGTATAATAACATAAAAAGACCACACCCTGATTTTGCACGGTGCGGTTTTTCATTTTGTGCGGGTCCACAGGCCTCTTTAGTGGCGCTTCAGCACCAAGGTCGACCATTCGCCTATATCTTCACGATTTTGCAAGGTGAACCCTGCCGACTCATAGGCGGAGATGATGGTTTCGGCCTGCACGACCAAAAGCCCTGATAAGATCGCAAGTCCACCACTTGCCACATGTTTAGCCATATCGGGCACAAGCTCGAGCAAGGGGCCCTTTAGAATATTAGCAAAAACCAGATCAAAGGGGGCGGCCTTACTGAGGTCGCGATGTTTAAACCCAGCCGCTTGCAACGCCAAGATGCGCCCTTTTAGGCCGTTCGCCTCAATATTGGCCGCGGCAACCTCAACCGCAACTTGATCAATATCCGATGCAAAAACCATCGCATCGGGCAAAACGCTGGCGGCCGCCATCCCCAAAACTGCGGTCCCACAGCCAATATCAGCAACATTCAAAGGAGCACAACCCGCATCAAACAAACGATCGAAGGCGCGCAAACAGCCCAAAGTAGTGCCATGATGTCCCGTACCAAAGGCCACGGCAGCTTCGATCAACAAAGCCACCCGCCCTTCGGGCACACGGTCCGCATCATGCGAGCCATAGACGAAAAAGCGGCCTGCTTCGACTGGACTTAACTCGCGTTTCACTTTGGCAACCCAGTCAATATCAGGCACTTCGGAGATCACAAAATACTTTGCTCCAAACGCCAGCGCCAAAACATCAAGCGTCGTAGCATCGGGCGCATCCATAAAGTAAGCGCCAATTTCCCAAAGACCCGAGCCATCTTCAATTTCAAAGACACCAACACCCGTTGGTTCTGGCGATAAAAGCTCAAGCGCTTCGGCCAAAGCTTCGGCAGGGTCTTGCCCCACAACGGTGGTCAACGCTGAATATGTCGTCATGTAATTTCCAATAAAGATCTACGCCGCGCTTACAAGCCGTGCCCCCCAACGTCAAGGGAGCGACCATCTTGAGCCGGCACGCCCGTGCCGATCGGACAGATCACGCCCGTGCCTTGCAAACCACAATAACCATTTGGGTTTTTGGCCAAATATTGCTGATGATAATCTTCCGCATAATAAAACTTCGGTACCTCTAAAATCTCGGTTGTGATAACCCCATGCCCAGCAGACAAGAGCGCAGCTTGATAGGTGGCCTTGCTGTCAAGCGCTTGCCCTATCTGTGCTTGGTCATAACAGTAAATACCCGAGCGATAGGTCGAGCCCACGTCATTTCCTTGGCGCATCCCTTGGGTTGGGTCGTGATTTTCCCAAAAAATCTGCAAAAGGTCGCTATAACTGAGCTTAGTAGGATCAAAAATCACGCGCACCACCTCATTATGACCAGTCAGTTGGGTGCAGGTTTCTTTATAGGTTGGGTTGGGCGTTATACCCCCCGCATAGCCAACCATCGACAGATAAATTCCAGACGTTTCCCAAAAAAGCCGCTCAACCCCCCAAAAACAGCCCATCCCAAACATGGCCTGCACCATGCCCGCAGGGACCGTATCGGTTAAAGACAGGCCCGAAACAAAATGCGCCTCGGTCACGGTCATAGGCTCAGGCCGCCCTGGCAAGGCCTGATCTGGCTGAAAAGTTGCGCTCGTTTTTTGAAATAGTTCCAGCATGGTGGATCCTTTATTTTTCATTACATATAGCTCTGCAATCACAAAAAACCAGTGCAAGCTTACGCCACTCCACTAGGAACCGGTAAAAATAGTCTCATGTCCCTCGGAAGGATGGCGGGGGATTAGCAACACCAAAAGCAATGAGGTCAGCGCCAAAAGCGTGGCGGCTATGAACACAAAATCAGGCTTAACCACCCACAAATACCCAAGACCCGCAGGTAAAAAAACAGCCGAGATATGATTGATTGTAAAGGCCACTGCCGCCGTAGGGGCAATATCGGCGGGGTCTGCAATTTTTTGAAAATAGGTCTTAAGGGCAAAAGAAAGACCAAAGAACATATGATCCATCACATAAAGCGTGCCCGCAACCCCAACACCCCAACCAAACCAATACAGCCCTCCATAAGCCAAAAACACCACAGATAGGCCCGTGTATTCCACGATAAGGGAGAACCTCTCGCCAAAGCGGGCGATAAACTGCCCCATAAAGGGGGCCAACACCATATTCACCACATAATTAATCAAAAAGAGCGCCGTGAGCGCATGCACGGTAAAGCCGAAACGCTCCACCATCATAAACGCCGCAAAAACGATGAAAATCTGCCTCCTTGCACCTGCGAAAAACTGCAAAAGATAGTAAAGCCAGTAGCGTTTGCGTAAAAGCAAATTCCGATGTTGCACGCTGGGCGCTTGGAACTGCGCAAATGCAAAGGCGCAGTAAAGGGCAATCAACATCGTTAAACCGCCTGAAAGTCCATAAACAGTTTCATAGCTTAGTTTTAAGCTGTCCCAAGTCAGCATGATCAACCCATAGGCCAAAAGGGCCGCCCCCGAGCCAACGGCTGACAAATAGCCCAAGATCTTGGGTGCACGCTCCTTGTCTATCCATTGCAATTGTAAACTGTGGTTGACCGTCTCAAAATAATGAAAGCCGATAGAAGACAGCATAGTCAAAACCAAAATGCCGCCAAAGCTAGGAAAATGCGCGGTCAAGGCGGTGGCTACACCCAAAAGCGCCAGCATCACCAAGGCCAGCACCTGTTCCCGCATCACCATCAAAATGCCAATGACACCTACGGCCAAAAGGCCCGGAATTTCGCGCACAGAATGTAGCCAGCCGATTTCGATCCCTGTAAATCCAGCCCGTTCAACCACAAAATTATTTAAAAGCGCTGACCAAGTCGCAAAAGAGATCGGCTGCGCCGCGGCAACAAGGCACAATAAAAACAAAGGCCCCCGCCAAAAAGGCAGGTTTTGGGCTGATTTAAGGGGTAAAATATTCAACCTCATTGCTTTGCATAAGCCGAAATCTTACCAAGGATAAGAGGGAAAACGCCTAAAGAAAACTTTGCGGATCAATATCGACAGAAATGCGTAAATTGGCTGGCGCACGCAATTGACCCAGCCACTCTATGAGGGCCGCTTGCAGAGCCAGCCCCTTGCTCATCTTGACCAAAAGCCGCACGCGGTGTCGTCCGCGCACCCTTGCAATCGGTGCGGGCGCAGGGCCAAAAACCTGCGCACCTACTTTGATGAGAGGGGCCGAATGCCGTGCCAACGCCGCACCAAAATCAAAGGCGGTGGCCATGTCTGGAGCCGAAAGTATAATCCCCGCCATGCGACCATAGGGCGGCACTTGGGCCAGGCGGCGCTCTTGTGCTTCTGCTTGCCAAAAGGCTTCCGCATCGCCACCCAATATGGCTCGGATCACAGGATGTTCGGGCTGGTGGGTTTGCAACATGGCATGGCCCTGCTTATCAGCCCGCCCTGCCCGCCCTGCGACCTGATTGATTAGCTGAAAAGTGCGCTCGGCGGCGCGCAGGTCGGACCCTTGTAGCCCCAAATCAGCATCAATCACCCCAACCAAGGTCAAAAGCGGGAAATTATGCCCTTTAGCTACGATTTGTGTGCCGATGATAATATCCGCCGCCCCCGCTGCAATGGCGGTGATTTGGTCTTTAAGCGCGCGTGCTGTTGTAAAAAGATCTGACGATAAAACCGCCAATCGCGCATCTGGGAATTTAAGGGTTACCTCTTCGGCCAGACGTTCAACTCCGGGGCCTACGGGGGCCATTTTCCCTTCTGCTTGGCAATGTGGGCACGCCAAGGGTATCGACTTT
>DPZQ01000162.1 GCA_003536295.1 Rhodobacter sp.
CGATGGGCTGCGCAAAGCCGACTGGATGCACGAAACCTTTAAAGACTTGAACGAAGATCTAGCCGACGCCACTGCGCAAGGCAAACGTCTTTTGTTGATTGTAGAGCAGCGCGGCTGCATCTACTGCAGCAAAATGCACAAAGAAGTTTATATCGACCCGACCATCGAAACGATGCTGACGAATGATTTTTATGTCATTCAGCTTAATATGTTTGGTGATGTTGACGTAACAGATTTTGACGGTACTGTGCTTTCAGAAAAAGAAATGATACGCCGTTGGGGCTTGATGTTCACCCCAACTATGATGTTTTTACCCGAATCAATTACCGATGACCGAACAGCTGTGCAGGCTTCAGTAGTCACAATGCCAGGTGCTTTTGGCAAAGGCACAACCCGTGCTTTGCTAACTTGGGTCAAAGATCATGGCTATAACAGCGACGAACATTTTCAGAAATATTTGGCGCGCACCCTTCAAAATGGGAACTAAATAACTGGATCTCAATAAGAAGCTGGGCTCAACCTGCGCAGGATCCAAGATATGCTCGCGCATATATTCACAAAAATAAATATATTTGTTGCCAATCACGCAGATGTGAGCTTAAATCGTTATATCGAATACCAGGGAGGAACATAATGAAGAGCCAACTAAAGCTCGCTATAGCGCTGGCTGCCTTTGCGGCACAGCCCAGCTTTGCGGAAGTTACCCCAAATATGGTTGCGTTTGCAGATGGCGCGGTTGCGCAGTCGCACACCGGCGTTGCGGGCAATGCAGCTGACGGTGCAAAAGTTGCGTCGACACGGTCTATGGGAAATTGCGTAGCATGTCATGCGATAGCTGCTTTACCTGATGCAAAATTCCAAGGCAATGTGGGCCCCGCACTTGATGGTGTAGGCTCGCGTTGGTCAGAAGCGGAATTGCGCGGCATTGTCTCAAACGCGAAAATGATGTTTGATGGCACTGTAATGCCCTCCTTCTATAAAACCGAAGGTTATACCCGCCTAGGTGACGCCTATACCGGCAAAGCACCAAAAGGCGATGTGCCCCCCATTCTAAGCGCGCAGCAGATCGAAGATGTGGTTGCATATCTTTTAACGCTGAAAGAATAGCGCGACCAGCCAAACGAGGAGAAAACCATGAACTTAACGCGTCGTAATGCAATGGCTCTGGGGCTTGCGGGCTTTGCCGCAGCCTTGATGCCCATGCCCGCTGCCGCTGCCGCTGATGAGGCCATCGCGGCTTTTACAGGGGGCTCTGCCCTTGGCACCGCAGGCATCACTTTGACCTGTCCAGAAATCGCTGAAAACGGCAATACTGTGCCTGTATCAGTAGACGCGCCTGGAGCGGTTGAAATTTTGGTTTTGGCGTCGGGCAATCCGACCCCAGGTGTAGCTACCTTTAAATTTGGCGCTGCCGCAGGATCGCAATCAGCATCAACTCGGATGCGCCTGGCAAAAACCCAAGACGTGGTTGCAATCGCCAAAATGGCGGATGGCAGCTTTGTTCAAGCTAAAACGAATGTCAAAGTAACCATCGGCGGCTGCGGCGGCTGATCGGCTTTAGGAGAGAAAAATGGCTAGTGATGTAAAACCACGGGTTAAAGTCCCAAAATCAGCAGCAGCGGGCGAAATAGTCACGCTTAAAACTCTAATCAGCCACCCGATGGAATCGGGTCAGCGCAAAGGCGGCGATGGCAATCTTGTGCCCCGCTCGATCATCAACCGCTTCGTGTGCGACTATAACGGCGCCAATGTAATTGATGTAAAAATGGAGCCTGCCATCTCAACCAATCCCTATTTCGAATTCGATGTCAAAATCGAGACCGCTGGGGAGTTTGCCTTTACTTGGTATGATGATGATGGCTCTGTCTATGAAGAGAAAAAATCCATCTCCCTGAGCTAGGGAACGGGGCGAAAAAGCTCCAAAAATGGGGCGAAAACCGAACATGGCGACCCAAGAAATGGGTCGTTTTACCAAGGGAGGAAATGCAATGCATCTGCGTTCACGTAGAATTTTAATCGCCGCGAGTGTCTTTGCGCTCATGTCATCAGCCACTGCCTATGCAGATCCCGTCGAGGGTTTTGAATTGGTTGTGAACGGAGAAATGACTCTGGTTACCGAAGCACCAGCTTCGGCAAACCTTGAAGGCGCGCTTGATACTGTCTATTCTGGCTTGCTGTTTCGTGAATCTGAGACGCGTGAAATGGAAATGGACGACTTTTCAAACCCAGGTATGGTGTTTGTGGACCAAGGCCTTGACCTTTGGAATAAAGTTGACGGGACCGACGGAAAATCCTGCGCGTCATGTCATGATGACGTCGAAAGCCTGAAAGAAACCCGCGCAGCCATGCCAAAAATGAACCCAACGGGTGACGATCTTTGGTCTATGGAAAACTACATCAACAACTGCCGCACAACAAAAATGGGTGCTGAGGCTTGGAAATGGTCGTCTGATCAAATGACAAGCGTAACTGCAGCTATTTCTGTTGCTGGACGTGGCGAGGTCGTGAACCCAAAAGTTGACGGCGCAGCTGCTGAATGGTGGGAAAAAGGCAAAGAGCTATATTACACCCGCTTCGGGCAGCTTGAACTGTCATGCGCAAATTGCCACGAACAAAACTACGGCAATATGATCCGAGCAGACCACCTAAGCCAAGGCCAAACCAACGGCTTTCCCGCTTACCGTTTGAAAAATGCTAAACTGAACTCGATCCACAACCGTTTCAAAGGCTGTGTGCGCGATACGCGTGCTGAGACCTTTGGTGAAGGGTCGGCTGAATTCCGTGCTCTTGAACTATATGTCGCATCACGTGGTGCAGGCCTATCGGTTGAAGGCGTTGGAGTTCGCAACTAATAAAAGGCCCCGCCATTGCGCGGGGCTTTTTTGCCCCAATAAATTCACACATTCGAATATGAATCGGCAGGTTTAAAATGATCTCACGTCGTGATTTTCTTCAGGTTGGTATGGCGGCTTCAGCACTAATTGGGGCTGATGGCTTTGGCCAGTGGTCGCGTTTGGCCGCACAACAAAAACTCACACAAGATCAACTTTTGCAGTTTGACACATTTGGCAATGTCTCGTTGATCCATATCACCGATATTCACGCCCAGATGAAACCGATCTATTTCCGTGAACCGTCAGTCAATTTGGGTGTTGGCGGCAATAAAGGGGCCGTTCCCCATGTGACGGGCGCTGATTTTCGCAAACTTTATGGCATTAATGACGGCAGTCCCAGCCATTACGCGCTAAGCTCTGGTGATTTCTCCGCCCTTGCACAGGGCTATGGGCGTGTAGGCGGTCTAGACCGTGTGGCAACCGTGATCAAAGCCATTCGCGCTGACCGCCCTGATGCCATTTTGCTAGATGGTGGCGATACGTGGCATGGCTCGATGACCTGCTATAAAACAGCTGGCCAAGATATGGTGAATGTTATGAACTTGTTGGCGCCCGACGCCATGACATTTCACTGGGAGTTCACCCTCGGAAGCGAACGCGTGCAAGAGATTGTAGAATCTTTGCCGTTTGCCGCTTTAGGGCAAAATATATTCGATACAGAATGGGACGAACCCGCCCCCCTATTCCCACCCTATAAAATGTTTGAACGTGGCGGTACAAAAATCGCTGTTATAGGCCAAGCTTTCCCTTATATGCCCATTGCTAACCCAGGTTGGATGTTTCCAGAATATTCCTTTGGTATTCGTGATGAGAACATGCAGGCCATGGTAGATCAAGTCCGCGCCGAAGGGGCAGAATGTGTAGTGGTGCTAAGCCATAACGGCTTCGACGTTGACAAGAAGATGGCCTCGATCGTTTCGGGAATTGATGTAATCTTGTCGGGCCACACCCATGACGCACTTCCCGAACCAGCCCTAGCCGGACAAACGATCATCGTGCCCTCTGGCTCCAACGGTAAATTTGTCTCGCGCGTTGATCTGGATATTCGCGATGGTCGCATGATGGGCTTTCGCCATAAGCTTATTCCAATCTTCTCGGACGTCATAACACCAGATGCCGAAGTCGCAGCCCTAATAGACGCCGAACGTGCCCCCTTTGTAGCCGAACTTTCGGAAGTGATTGGTCAGACCGACAGCCTGCTTTATCGGCGTGGTAACTTTAATGGCACATGGGATGACTTGATTTGTGACGCGCTTTTGTCAGAACGCGACGCCGAGATTGCCCTAAGCCCCGGCGTGCGCTGGGGCCCTTCATTGGTGCAAGGCCAAGACATCACCCGAGAGGATATTTTCAACGTCACATCTATGACTTATGGAAAGGCCTACCGCTCAGAAATGACTGGCGAGACGTTGAAAGCCATCCTGGAAGATGTGGCAGACAATATCTTTAACCCAGACCCATATTACCAACAAGGCGGCGACATGGTGCGCACCGGAGGCTTGGGCTACCGCATTGATATTTCAAAGCCGCAAGGTGAACGTATTTCCAATATGACACTTTTGAAAACCGGCGAATCGCTTGACCCTGCGCGCTCTTACGTGATTGCGGGCTGGGCCTCAGTAAATCCAGAAACCGAAGGGCCACTGATTTGGGATGTGGTCGAAGATCACATTCGAAAACTGGGCACCGTTTCACTGCAACCCAATAATAGCGTCGAAGTAATTGGCGCATAAGGTAAGGAACTAACTATGGAAGATGCAACCCGCAGCCCGTCGCGTCGGGCCTTCCTGCGCGGCAGCGCCGTGGCTTTGGCCGGATCTGTTACCGCGCGTGGAGCAATGGCACAAACAGCAGACCCTCTAATCACCGAATTGCAACCGTGGGCTTCCTTAACTGGCGATGGCGTCGATGCGACCCCTTACGGCCTGCCAATCAAATACGAAGCTGACGTCATTCGCCGCAATGTACCTTGGCTAACGGCGGATACGATCTCGTCGATCAACTTCACACCAATTCACGCACTTGATGGCACCATTACACCGCAAGGCTGCGCCTTTGAGCGCCACCATTCGGGCGCGATTGAGTTGCGAAAAGACGATTACCGTTTGATGATCAATGGTTTGGTCGATCAAGAGCTCGTTTTCACCTATGCAGATCTTGAGCGTTTCCCTCGGGAAAATCATGTTTATTTCTGTGAATGTGCGGCAAACACAGGAATGGAGTGGGCTGGTGCGCAGCTGAATGGTGCGCAATTCACTCACGGTATGATCCACAATATGGAATATACAGGCGTGCCCTTGCGTCTTTTGTTGGAAGAGGCAGGCTTAACAGCAGCCGGTGATATGGCCGATAAGTGGGTCTATGTCGAAGGGGCTGACGCCTCGTCTAATGGACGCTCAATTCCTATTGAAAAAGCGCTTGATGATGTTTTGGTAGCCTTTAAAGCCAATGGCGAGGCACTGCGTAAAGAGCATGGCTACCCTGTGCGGTTGGTTGTCCCCGGCTGGGAGGGTAATATGTGGGTCAAATGGTTGCGCCG
>DPZQ01000035.1 GCA_003536295.1 Rhodobacter sp.
TGGGTGGCGTTTTGTTTTTAGCCTCGGACGCATCAAAAATGATGACGGGCCAAGCGCTGGTGATAGATGGCGGCGTGGCGGTCACGGGATGAATATCGATTGGATAGCGGCTTATTGCACGGACGATGCGCTTTTTCTTTGGGCACTCAAAGACAATGCGATCTTGGAGCAGTCCTGCCGCCCATCCCGACCCCCGGTGGCAGATTTTGCGGCGTTTGAGGCGGGTCTGTTAGCGCAAATCCAAATGTGGCTGCCCGCTTCGGGTGCTAAAACTCTTGTGCTAGCAGCAGGCGCTTTTGACCCGATGGCCGCGCGCCGCGCACCTTGCACACCCCTTGATACCAAAGGGCCCGTTTGCCTTGCCACACAGGATTCGCGCCTTGATCTACGCTTTGTGACAGGCATAGAACAGGCAACCCCACTTGATCTTTTGGGCGGTGAAGAAACCTGTATTGCGGGCTTTTTAGCGTTGCGACCTAATTTCGATGGTATTATCCTATTGGCACAAAACCGCGCAGTTTGGGTCTTGATCTCGGCAGGCGAAATAGTGGGTTTTCAAAGCTTTCTGACGGGCGAATTATATAATGTGCTGCGCCAACCTTTTGGTTCATCGAAAATACAAGACAAGAACCCATTGCTTAAGCACGAACCTTTTTTGGGCGCTCTCAGCGATGCGATCTCCCGGCCTGAGCGGTTGGCGGCACATCTTTCGACCTTGCGTGTTCAAGCACAGCTTTCGGTCCATGATGACGCGCATGTGCAAAGCGCCTTGCTGGGCCATTTGATGGGAGCAGAGCTTGCGAGCGCGCGGCCCTATTGGCTGGGGCAATCGGTTGTGGTTTTAGGATCAGGCCTGATAGCCAGCGCCTATCAAGAGGCCTTACGCGCTCAAGGCACAATTACAGACATCTTCCCCGCCCAAGACTGCGCGCTCGCGGGCTTGGTTAAGGTTAAAGAACTGACCCGTAACATCTGACAAAGGGACTGAATTTGGAAATAGGTATTGATAGTTTTGCAGCCTTGCAAAATCCAAAAGATAACAGCGCCGCCGCCCGTGTCACCGCGATTTCCGAGCTCCTTGAACGTATCGCTCATGCCGATCAGGTTGGGCTTGATATATTTGGTATTGGCGAACATCACCGCGCCGAATTTCTTGACGCAGCCCCGCCAGTTATCTTGGCCGCTGCCGCGGCACGCACCAAACATATTCGCTTAGCGAGTGCAGTGGCTGTGCTTAGCGCGGCGGATCCGGTGCGGGTATTTCAGAATTTTTCAACCCTTGATTTGATTTCAAATGGGCGGGCAGAAATGGTCGTGGGGCGCGGTTCCTTTACCGAAGCTTTTCCCCTGTTTGGATATAATCTAGCTGATTATGATGCGCTTTTTAGCGAAAAACTTCACCTTCTGATGCAAATATCGTCACAAGAAACCATCACATGGCAAGGTCAGTTTCGCGCACCCTTAACCAATCAAGCCATTCATCCCCGCCCTGCACAGACCCAACTACCTATTTGGTTGGGAGTGGGGGGTACGCCTGCGTCATTCCACCGTGCAGGGGCACTGGGACTGCCTTTGATGATTGCTATTATCGGTGGCGAAACCCACCGCTTCCGTCCTCTTGTCGATCTGTATCGTCGCGCGGGGCTTGAGGCGGGCCACGCACCCGAGCGGTTGAAAGTTGGCATTCACTCCCTCGGCTTCGTTGCAACAAATAGCCAAGAGGCGGTTGACGCATATTTTCCAGGCTATGCCGAAACCTTTAGCCGCATTGGCAAAGAGCGTGGCTGGCCTCCTATCACTCGTGCACATTTTGAGGCACAAATTGGGCCTTTGGGTGCTTTGGTTGTAGGCGACCCCCAAGAAGTAGCCGCTAAAATTCTGCGCCACTCCCAAGCCTTGGGTGGCATTTCACGTTTCACTTTTCAGATGGACAATGCCGGCATGTCGCATGATCAATTAAAGCAGGCAATCAGCTTGATTGGGGAAAAAGTGGCGCCCTTGGTGCGCGCGCAATCGTCAAACCTTTCATAAACCCCTAGGTGATCATGCCACAACCTAACAAAGAACTTTTAGCCAAAGCCTTACCCCATGTTTTAGCCGCCCCAAAAGACGGGGCGCACGTCATGGGTTTGTGCGTCCGCCCTGACTTTTCACAGCGTAGCTTTCCCTCAGAAATAACGCTTAGTAAAGCCAACGGCGTAGTCGGCGATCGGTGGCTTCAAAACAACTGGTCGCGACTGCCCGATGGCAGGCCAGATCCTATAAACCAAGTATCGATTTTATCAAAACGCGTGCTAGATTTAGTCTGGCACCCAGATGAGAACGACGCCACCCATCCGGGAGATACAGTAATTGCAGATATGGATTTAAGTCTCGAGAATATGCCAGAAGGCCAGTTGGTTAAAGTGGGCTCAGCGATCCTGCGTGTTTCGTCTTATTTCAACAAGGGCTGCGTGAAATGGAAAACCCGCTACGGAGCTGATGTCAAAAATTGGATCATAGCGCCGGGCCATGCCGATAAGAGGCTACGAGGTATTTTGTTAAGTATTGTTCAGGACGGGACGATAAAGTTACACGATAAAATTACACGTTTTTAAAGCAAAGTTGCTTGGATCCACCAAGTTTTTAAACTAGGTCTTAGTAAATCAAAAAGGTGGGTACACCTTTGCACAAATTGCCAAACCAAAGGAGATTTAATGTTTCGCGCTATTCTTTTAGAAAAAGACGATGAAGGTCTTGTCACAACACGCTTACAAGAACTGCCCAAAAGCCGCTTGCCCGAAGGCGATGTCACTGTGGCGATTGAATATACTACCGTTAATTACAAAGACGGGCTTTGTCTTTCTCCCAATGGTGGCGGCTTGGTGCGTACCTATCCGCATGTGGGCGGGATTGATTTTGCAGGCACGGTAGAAGCGTCGCAAGATGGCCGCTATAAGGTTGGCGATAAAGTCGTGCTGACTGGTTGGCGCGTAGGCGAAGTGCATTGGGGCGGTTTTGCAACCCATGCGCGGGTTAAGGCAGATTGGCTTGTGCCCTTACCCAAAGGTCTGACCACCCGCCAAGCCATGGCAGTGGGCACCGCGGGCCTAACTGCGATGTTGTCACTTATGACGCTTGAGGCGCATGGTTTGACCCCCGAGAAGGGCGAAGTTTTAGTCACAGGCGCAAAGGGTGGCGTGGGCTCAGTTGCTGTCGCAATTTTGGCTAATTTAGGCTATCAGGTCGCAGCGGTAACCGGATCGACCGGCTCAAGCCCCTATTTAGAAGAACTGGGCGCAAGTAAGATCATTGCACGTGGGACATTAGAAGAGGTCATCAAACGCCCCATGGAAAGTGCGCTATGGGCGGGCTGCATTGACGCTGTGGGCGGGCAAATTTTGGCACGCGTCTTGGGTCAAATGGCCTATGGTGGCACTGTGGCCTCGGTTGGAAATGCCGCAGGTGCGGCCTTTAGCACCACGGTCATTCCCTTTTTGCTGCGGGGCATCACCCTAACGGGCATTGATTCCGTAGCCTGCCCGTTTGAGAAGCGTCTTGCCGCTTGGCAGCGCATTGCCACTGATTTGCCGATGGAAAAACTCGAAAAGATGATCCATGAGGCGGCCCTATCGGACGTGCCTACCCTTGCTCAAGATATACTAAAGGGCGCTTTAACTGGACGCGTTGTAATTGATGTAAAGGCCTAAAAACCTATCTGATTCTATAAATCGAGGGCCCCTATTGGGGCCCTTTTTATTTAAAACCGTTAATTCAATTGACAAAAGCATGGACACATCATATCTGCAATTGATAATCATTTGCAAGTGAGTGCCTCATTGAAACCATCAGCGGGCTGGCGTCAAAGCACGGGATCAGCATCAATGACCGAAGTCTTTCGGTCGATAAAGGTTTCACGCGCCGCAACACCCTTTCGCCGTTTTCTAAGTTTTATGGGACCGGGCTATTTGGTGGCGGTCGGTTATATGGATCCAGGCAACTGGGCCACGTCGTTGGCGGGGGGAGCGCAGTTTGGCTATGTTCTTTTGTCAGTCGCGCTTTTGTCGAATGTCATGGCCATCTTGTTGCAATCGCTTTGTGCGCGTTTGGCAATCGCATCGCGGCGCGACTTAGCGCAGGCATGCCGCGACGCCTTTCCCGCTTGGCTGGCCTATCCACTTTGGCTTTTAGCCGAGCTGGCCATCATTGCCACTGATTTGGCCGAAGTGATTGGCACTGCCATCGGGTTAAACTTGCTTTTTGGTATTCCGTTAGAAATTGGTGTCTTTATCACCGCGGCGGATGTGTTCTTAATTCTTTGGCTGCAAAGCAAAGGGTTTCGTTGGATCGAGGCCTTGATCATCGCGCTTTTGGCGGTGATTGCAGCCTGTTTTGCGGTATTAATTGCTTTGGCCGACCCAGTTTGGGGCGAAGTGATCGCGGGTTTCGCCCCCACCCGTGAAATTGTGATGAACCAACAGATGCTGTATTTGGCGCTCGGGATCATTGGGGCAACTGTGATGCCACATAATCTTTATCTGCATTCGGGCATCGTTCAAACGCGTGCCTACGGCGAAGATGACGCCGCAAAACGTGATGCTTTGACCATGGCAACATGGGACAGCACGATCGCCTTGATGTTTGCGCTTTGTGTCAATGCGGCGATTTTGATTTTGGCGGCTGCAGCCTTTCACAATGGCGCCGACCAGAACATTGAAGGGATCGAGCAAGCGCATATTTTGCTAGAACCTTTACTTGGCACCGCACTTGCGCCGATATTATTCGGAGTGGCACTGCTTTGTTCGGGTTTAAATTCAACTGTTACCGCGACTATGGCCGGGCAAATAGTCATGGAAGGCTTTATCAATTTCCGCATGCAAGCCTGGGCGCGCCGCCTGGTCACCCGTAGCTTGGCCATCGTTCCCGCAGTGGCGGTGATATTACTTTGGGGCACCGAGGCCACCGGACGTTTGCTAATTTTAAGCCAAGTGGTACTCAGCTTTCAGTTGCCGTTTGCCATAGTTCCCCTAGTGATGTTTACCGCCTCACGCGCGAAAATGGGGGCGCTGGTGGCTCCCTTATGGCTGAGCATAACCTGCGGCTTTATTGCGCTATTGATCATAGGTTTAAACGTGAAACTTCTGATTGACATAGCCAATGGCTTTTCGCTTTTACATTAGCACTTTGACAGTGCTCACAGGTTTGTCCTAGAGAACTTGCGCCACTGGGCTAACTTCTCCATAGTCAGACAATCAAGCACCAGTTTTTGAAGAATTTAGGGCCTTTTATGAAAATCACATCTGCCACCTTTTGCGCTGCCCTGACCGCAACCCTTATGGTTAGTCCTTTAAACGCAGCATTCAGTTCTGAGATATTACCCTGTGCTGTAAGGTTAGTGTTCAAAGAAGCTTCGCAGGGAACTGATGTGATCTACCTACTGAGTATGCAGTATAAAAACCGAACAGCGCGCCCGATTTCTGCAGTTTCTACATTATTGATGAGTGGCACCTCAAACGTAGTTGGCAATGCGCAGGCAGATTGTACTTATGAAGGTGAACCCTTGAATGCTGGCGATACAGGTGAATGCTCTTGGCCTATACAAGTCGTGGGCGCCAAGTTGATGTCAAGTTACGGTAGCGCAGCTTGGACGGACATCGTCAATGATCAGCTAGAAAAGTTTCAGACTATTGTTCAATGCGACATTGTAGGCCATCGCTACTCCAATTAGCCCGTTTAGAAAAAACATGAGAAGCTTTCATCTTTTCAATCAAAAAATGTTATTGAGTTAAAAAAAAGAGGTGGAAAAACCACCTCTTTTTATAATTTAGAGTACCTTGAAAATGTTTGAATTACTTAATCAGGGATAATACATCCTGCTTGGCAGCGTTCGCTTGTGCGAGCATTGCAGTAGATGCCTGTTGAAGGATTTGGAACCGCGCCATATTCGCACTTTCAAGAGCGAAGTCCGCATCCTCAATACGACCACGGCTCATATCAAGGTTGGTCACAATGTTTGTTAAATTGTTTACTGTATAGCTCAATCGATTTGAGATGGCGCCCAATGCCGATCGTTGATCGTTAACGGCTGTAATTGCGTTATCAATCCTCGTCAGAGCGGACAACGCCTCCTCTGCCGTTGTTGCTGCGAAAACATGCTTATCGATGGAATAAGTGCCCGGGGTGGTAGTGTTCTCAGTCATATAAACACCAGGAACTTTAGCAGCTCTGATTGCGTCAGACAAATTGCCTAAAATTGCTGCGTCTGACTGCACAAAGCTGACCGTGTATGGCCCCGAACCACTTACAGTTGCTGTTAGTCCTGAAGAGTTAGCCTCA
>DPZQ01000049.1 GCA_003536295.1 Rhodobacter sp.
CCAAAGGGTCGGTTCCCAAAGCATAGCGGTGATTTTGTAAGAGTTGCGGCACGGCTTCAAAACTTTGGGTTAAGCTGCTTGCGCGCGCGCCACTGCGGGCCATTTCCGACAAAAACTGCAAGCCTGCAATCAGCCCATCGCCTGTGGTGGCGTAGTCTGTCATCACAATGTGGCCCGACTGTTCGCCGCCTAGATTATAACCGCCGACGCGCATCGCCTCGACCACATAGCGATCACCGACGTTGGTGCGCAAAAGATTTAGACCGCGCTGATTCAAAAACCGCTCAAGACCCAAGTTTGACATTATGGTGGCCACCAAACCATTGCCCTTTAACCGCCCATCCGAGGCCCAGCGGGCCGCGAATAAAGCCATAATCTGATCGCCGTCAGCGACCTGACCATTCTCATCTAAAATCATCAAGCGGTCCGCATCACCATCAAGCGAAATGCCCATATGTGCTCCATGTGCCACTATCGCTTCGGCCGCGGTTTGCGTATGGGTCGAGCCAACCAACGAATTTATATTCTTACCATTGGGCGATACACCTACGGGAATCACATCAGCTCCCAATTCCCATAGAACGGCAGGGGCGACACGGTAGGCGGCGCCATTTGCACAGTCGACCACAACTTTCAACCCATCCAAGCGCAGGCCTGCGGGAAAGGTAGTTTTGACATATTCAATATAGCGGCCTGCCGCATCATCAATTCGTTTGGCGCGGCCAATCCACTCGGGGGCAGCCAAGCTCATCTCTTGATCAAGCATCATTTCGATCTCGGATTCTGCGATGTCTGAAAGTTTAAACCCATCGGGGCCAAAAAATTTGATGCCATTGTCATAATGTGGGTTGTGGCTAGCCGAGATCATAACACCCAGATCCGCACGCATTGACCGTGTCAAAAACCCAACTGCAGGTGTGGGCACGGGACCAAGCAAAAGCACATTCATCCCTGCGCTGGTCAGGCCTGCCGTCAAGGCATTTTCTAACATATAGCCCGAAAGCCGCGTGTCTTTACCAATCACTACCCGATGATCCGTACCAACCGAGCGGCTAAAATACCGACCTACAGCCGTCCCAAGGCGCAAGGCCACCTCGGCGGTCATAGGGTATTGGTTGGCTTTTCCGCGCACACCGTCAGTGCCAAATAAGTTTCTGCTCATGTTGCGTCCCTTGTTGCGCTTATAGAATGAATGGCCTGCCACAGGGCCAAAGCTTGTTTGGTGGCCAAAACGTCATGCACGCGCACGATCTGCACGCCCTGCGCAACCGCTGCTAAAGCCACCGCAACTGAGCCAAACACTCGCTCATCCGCTTGGCTGGTCTGCGTCAACGTTCCGATAAACCGTTTGCGCGAGGCGCCAAGTAATAGTGGGCACCCCAAAGAATGAAACAGTGCTAAATCAGCCAAAAGGGTAAGATTATGTGTTAAAGTTTTACCAAACCCAATGCCCGGATCCAAAATGATCTGGGCGCGGGTGATGCCGCAGGCCTCAGCTCGGGCGATGGCACTTTCTAAGAAATCATAGACATCAAGCAAGACATTCTCATAATGAGGATCTTCCTGCATGGTGTCGGGCGCGCCCAAAGCATGCATCAGGCAAATAGGAGCACCCGTTTGTGCGGCCAAGGCTCCAAGTGCGGGGTCAAACTGCAAGGCCGAGACGTCATTCAAAATGGCGGCACCCATGTGAAGGGCGGTACGTGCCACCATCGCTTTGCGCGTGTCAATTGATATAGGGTAACCTGGAAAGGCTAGGGCCAGGGCCGTAATGACGGGGGCCGTACGAGCCACCTCTTCTTTGGGATCGATCGTTTTGGCACCTGGCCTTGTACTTTCGCCGCCAATGTCCAAAAGGTCGGCTCCCTCGGCGCGCAAAAGCGCCCCATGAGCCAACGCTTGGGGCAACACATCATAGCGGCCACCATCAGAAAAACTATCGGGCGTGACGTTCAAGATGCCCATAATTTGCGGGCGCTCAAACGACAAACCCGCCAAAGACTGGCGTGGGGCTATAAAGTTTGTTAAAATATGGGTCGGCAAATCAGCGGCTTTGACCGAAATAGGCGCTTGGTCACGGCGCAGCTTAAGGCAGTGATCGAACCAAAGCCACCCACCCGCGAGCCCAAAGGCCAAGGGCGGCTTGGGGCCAGAGTGTAAAAGGGGACGAAAGTAATCCATAAACGCCCCTATACTGGCATACCGATCAAAGCAGGCTTCAGGGCTGCCCGACTGACAGGAACCCGCGATCCTGCGGGCAAAGTGGCGTCGCCGTGCACCAGCAGCTCGGACGCGGCCAGATGTTCGGCCAACCACAGCGCCAGCGCCAAAGGATCGGCATTAGTCGGACCGTCAACAGCATCAAGCACGAGCTTTGAGGGGGCCCAAACAATCATATTACCCTGTTTGATCGCCCAATCAATTTCTGTACGCGATGAGACTACGACACATCGATCATCACGCGCCGCCAAAGTCCAGGCGTTTTGCTCGATCGCCAACAGGTCAACGCGCCTCTGTGTAGGGCGGTGCCCCGTAGTGGGGAGGTCAAGATTGGGCAGTCCCACACATAAGACTACAGGCAAGCCCTTAGCCCTAAGCGACAGGTCATCTAGGATGGCCGCAATATTTGAGTGGGCAATTGCTGCGGCATCTAAAAAAACCACCAAAGGATGCACCGATTCTTGTGCACCGCTGGCCCCTTTGGTTTGAATCGGGGTCGCCGCGCGCGCGCGCGCTATCTCAACACCCAGTGCGAAGGGGCCTCGATCTAGCTTTTCAATGCGCACAAATACCCGCATGGCGCGCGGTTCGGCCAAAATACGTTCAGCAACGCCTTCGGCCAAAGTCTCCAGCAGGTTGAGACGATCAGCCGCAAGTTGGGCGGATATCGCCTCAGTTATACGGTCATACGATAGGATACGGTCGACATCATCATCAAGTGGAATGGCGTGGGGGCTGACCTCAACCACAACATTAAAGCACACACGTTGGCGAGTGCCGCGCTCTTGCTGAAATGCCCCAATTTCAACATCAACCAAATAGTCGCGAAGCAAAATTCGGTCACGCGGATCTGCGCTGGCTGAAGCAATGGCGCGCTCTTCAGGATGGGCAAACGCCAAGGAAATATCACTGGTCATATCAGATCCTGCCAATTTAGTTTGGTGGGTTTTGCATAAAGGGCAAAAGAGGCATCAGCAAGCCGAACTTTTAACCGTAGCCAAGTGATATTGAACAGCTTTATGAATTACAGGTTTTCAGGGTCTCGGTAAAAGGCATGCAGCCCGATATCCGCTGTATGGTTAAACACCTTAGCCCAGCGGGGGCTAGCATATTTTGCGTGAAAATAAGTTGCACCCTGAGTAAGCGTGCGCGGCGCGCCATCAAGCAAGGCACGGGCTATTTTGGCCGCCACATCATAGGCCGCAAGTTCGGCTACCTTTTCTGGCTTACCGTCGCACATATAGGAGAATTGGCACACGCCATTACGACTTTGATGCACAACGGCGCAGATGGTTTGGGGGTACTTTACACTCTCAACACGGTTCAAGATCACTTCCCCCACGGCCACTTGGCCTAAAATGGTTTCTCCTCGCGCTTCAAAATAAATAGCTTGGGCCAGACAGGACCATTGTTTGCCACCACTGGCAATCGGTAGAGCCCCAAGGCGATCAGCAGTAAAAAAGTTGCGTGAACGCCCAAGGCTTAGAGAGCCAAGCGGCTCAGGCGCGAATAAAGGATTTTTAACTTGGTACGCAATGGTCGCTTTTTGGGCAGATCCAACATTATCAAGGGCGATTTTTTCCACCTCTAACAAGGCCCCAAGCAACGTGCCGATGGTGTCCTTCGGATTATTCGATTTAGATACAGTTACATCAGCAAAAGCAGCCGAGCTTAAAATCACGCCCAAAAAAATAGCATATTGCCAAAGATTGATCATTCGCATCAAAAGTTTCCAACACTCGTTTCATCGCCTCCTAAGATCAATATCTAGGACACGAAACTTCATACGTCACAACAGGGTTAGCGTCTAGTTACCACCTGAAGTTGATGCAGGTATGTAACAAAAATGGCGAACTTTCGCCTATATTTGGTAGCGAAACAAAGATCACGCGCTTTAAATTAAAGACACAAGTTATTGAATTTAATTCAACTTACCGTCTGCAATTACTAGATGTGCAACCGCCAGTCGCGCTAAGGGAACACGGTAAGGAGAACACGATATATAGTTAAAGCCGGCCTTGCGGAAAAAATCGATGGACTCAATATTTCCCGCATGTTCGCCACAAATACACAAAACAACATCAGGACGCACTTTACGACCCCGATCTGCGCCCATATGCAAAAGCTCACCTACACCGTCAAAATCCAAGAATTGGAACGGATCTTCGAGAAAAACCCCTTGCTGCACGTAGGTGTTCATAAAGCGGCCCGCATCATCTCGTGAAAGTCCATAAGTCATTTGCGTCAGGTCATTCGTCCCGAAAGACAGAAAAGAAGCGTGCTGAGCAATCTCACCGGCGCGCAAGCAGGCCCGCGGCGTTTCCACCATGACACCCAGCTTATAGTCAAATTCCACACCCGAGCTAACCCGCACCCGTGACGCCACCGCATCAATATTTGATTTGACCAGCTCAACCTCGCGCTTGGCCGATACCAACGGGATCATAATTTCGGGCACCACCGAAGCACCCCGGCGCTGAATGACTACTGTGGCCTCAAAAATCGCTTGGGCCTGCATGTCATAAATTTCAGGTAAAACCACTCCCAAACGCACGCCGCGCATTCCCAACAT
Source organism: Rhodobacter sp. (assembly GCA_003536295.1). GTDB lineage: Bacteria > Pseudomonadota > Alphaproteobacteria > Rhodobacterales > Rhodobacteraceae > UBA10365. Next base: position 4,793 of record DPZQ01000049.1, read on the forward strand.
CGGGTTAAACTCGGCCAAAGCCTCGGCACGTTGGGTCACTTCCGACAGCGGCTTATCTAATGCCTCGGCCAATTCGCGCAAACCGTCACGCGACTGGGGCAAAAATTCATGTAAGGGCGGATCAAACAAGCGAATGCACACAGGCAAACCTTGCATAATGTCAAAAAGCTGTACAAAATCAGCGCGCTGGATAGGCAAAAGCCGCGCCAAAGCGGCAGATCGATCTTTTGGGCTATTAGCAAAGATCATCTCTCGCATCACGACCAAACGGTCATCTTCAAAAAACATATGTTCTGTACGGCAAAGTCCGATTCCTTGCGCATTAAAATTGCGCGCAGTTTGGGCATCTGCAGGCGTGTCAGCATTAGCACGAATGCCAATATCGGCCAAACGATCGGCCCAAGATAAAAGCGTGTTGAAACTGTCGTCCAACGCGGGCGGCATCAGCTTAACGGCCCCAACCAGTGCCTCGCCTTTGGAGCCATCAACGGTAATGATGTCGCCTTCGCGAAATTGGCGACCATCAGCACAGGCTAGGGTTTTTTCGCGTAAATTAATAACAATATTCGACGCGCCCACCACACAAGGCACCCCAAGGCCACGGCCAATCACGGCCGCATGGCTGGTCATGCCGCCGCGCTCGGTCAAAACGCCAGCCGCCGAATGCATGCCGCGAATATCTTCGGGCGCGGTTTCGCGGCGCACCAAAATACAAGGCTCCCCGCGTGAGACGCTAGCCTGAGCCTGCGCTGATGAAAAAACAATCCGCCCAGTAGCAGCCCCTGGACTTGCTGCAATGCCGCTCGCCATCACATCGCGCGGGGCTTTGGGGTCAAGCTGATGGTGCAACAAATCAGAGATCGAGCGCGGCTCGATCCGCACCAGAGCTTCATTATGAGAAATGATACCGTCTTGCGCTAAAGAGACCGCGATTCTCACACCCGCCCGCGACGAGCGCGGCACTTTAATCGCATCCAGCACCGATAGTTTGCCATTTTCGATGGTGAATTCCACCTGCATTTCTTCACGCAGTTTAACCCGACATAGCGCGCCAATATCCAAAAGGTGTGCAAAAATATCAGGGGCCACATCTTCAAGAGAGGGGCCGCGCGGGTCGCGGGTGAGGTATAGCTCTTTACTTTCGGCTAATTGCACGCGCGCTTGGCCTTGCGCCAAAAAGCGCCCCGTGACTTGGTAAGCACCCGCAACAGGGTCGATAAATTGAATAATGCCACAACCAGACAAGCCCTGACCCATACCTTGAACCATTTCTTGCACAACAAGCCCCAAGGCGGCCTCAGCAGGTGCGCCCTTGGCTTGGCGCAAAAGGCGCGCTGTCGTACCTTCCCATGCGCGCGACATTGAGCGTAAAACCTCAGTCAATTGTCGGGCGGGGTCTTCAGGGAAAGATTCATCCATTTCTAATTCGTAAAGCTTAAGTGCTGCACTGATCCCTTCAAGCGAGGGGGACAAATCGTCAAACATATCAGGATCAAGCCGCGCCACATGCATGGCATAGGCCTGAATAAACTGTAAAAAAATTATATTGGCGGCATCTTCCCCGTGCGAAAGACAAAGCCCCTCATGTGCGGCAGCATTCATACCTATATTAAGCAAAGACGCAGGCCCCCCCCATTCGGGGTTAGCTGGGCTTGGTCGCACCGAGAGAAGGGTATTGGGAACGAAATTCGATAAAATCGCTTTGGCATCAATAGAATGACCAATAGCAATTTGACGCACAGTATTGGCAGGCAGAGTGACAACCTTTGGCACAGGCAAATCCATACGCACCAAACGTTGCAGACATTTTGCTCGCCACCCATGGGTCGCGGCCAAAATATCTGCCTTGGGACTAATCGAAGTAAAATCACTTATCAGATCATATTTCTGCACCGCAGCACTCCCTTTCTTAGGTGCAGCATAGACCGATCATCAAGTGACGCAAGGGGGAAAAAAGCTGCCCTTGAAGCCCATTTGCGCCCAATAAGGTGCTCGGTGTGGCTTTACCCTACTACTTTGGATAAGTCGGCAAGCTGTCCACAGGTGGAACGAATGCGGTGTAATAGATTTAACCGATTGCGACGGATAATCGCATTATCTGAATTAATCTGAAGCCCCGTAAAAAACGCATCCAGCGGTTCGCGCAACGCCGCCATATAGGCCATAGAACTGATAAAATCCTGCGAATGAATGGCTTTGGCGATCAGCGGCTCGGCGTGATCAAGGGCCGTAAAAACCGCGCGTTCAATGTCATTTTCAGCAAATTTAGGATCGGCCCCATAGGAGTATTCGACACCATCTTTGGCCTCGGCTTGGGCTAAAATATTGTTGGCGCGCAAAAAGGCTTGACGCAGATTTTCTCCGTCATCGGTTTGCAGGCCTGCAGCCAAAGCTTGGGCACGGCGCGTGACTTGCAACAGGTCATCATTGCCAACACCCACCAAACAGGCATCAATAATATCATGGCGAATGCCTTGATCGCGTAAATAAACCTTTAAACGGTCATGGAAAAAGCTCAAAAGATCGTCGGCATTTGCAAGGGTATTGGCATGCGTAAAAAGACCGCGCAGATTGAGATGCAGATCTTTGGTCAAAATGATCCTAATAATTCCCAAAGTAGCACGTCTGAGTGCAAACGGGTCTTTTGAGCCTGTGGGCTTTTCGCCAATCGCCCAAAAGCTGGTCAAAGTGTCGATTTTATCGGCCAAACCTACCACTAGCGCCAAAGCATCATCGGGCACAGCGTCTTGCGGCCCAAGGGGAGCGTAATGGTCTTTACAACATTGCGCCACTTCAGGTGGCAGGTTTTGGACGCGGGCATAGTAGCTACCCATTGTGCCCTGTAATTCAGGAAATTCCCCAACCATGGCTGATTGCAGATCGGCTTTCGCCACTTTCGCCGCCAAAATCGCACGCTCGGGGTCAACATACATCATTGGGGCCAAATGAGCAGCTAGGGTGGCTATGCGTGCGACCCGTTCAGCCTGCGAACCAAGCTTATTATGAAATGTCACGGCCGAAAGCCCTGCGCCCATCCCCTCGAGCCCATTGGCTTGAATACGTCGCAAATCATTTTCCCAAAAGAACTTTGCATCCGACAAACGCGCAGACAGTACTTTTTGATTTCCCTTAAGAATTAAGGTCCCACCATCTTGGGGAGCATTATTGGCAACAGTAATAAACCTCTCAATACGGCCTGTTTTGGGGTTTTTGACCGAAAAGAATTTTTGATGTTCTCGCATCGAGGTTTGCAGAACTTCGGCGGGCAGCGCAAGGAAATCGATGCCAATTTCGCCCATCAAAACCACGGGCCATTCGACCAGGCCTGCCACCTCGGCCAAAAGTCCCGCATCCTCGACCACCTCGAGACCCAAGGCGAAGGCTTGGGTGGTGGCGTCATGCCAGATTGATTGGGCGCGCGTTTCGGGATCAAGCACCACGAAAGCGCGTGCCAATTTTTGGCTGTAATCATCGAAACCCTTAACGCTGAAGGGAGTAGGTGCCAAGAAGCGGTGGCCTTCTGTGATATTTGAGGCGGTGATGTGATCAACGCTAAGCGGCACAATTTCGCTCCCCCCCTCATCACAAAGTAGGCATAAAATACGGTGCAACGGGCGCACCCAGCGCAAGATTCCAGCACCCCAACGCATCGATTTAGGCCAGGGGAAAGTACGGATGGCCCCTTCAAGGACCTCGGCCACGATAGCGGCCGCAGGTCTGCCCGGTTTTGAGACAACCGCAAAATAGACCTGACCCTTCTTGTCGTCGCGCGGTTCAAGCTCGTCAATATTGACACCCGCAGCGCGCAAGAACCCATCGATCGCGGCTTGAGGCGCATCGGTTTTTGGGCCTTTGCGCTCTTCTTTTTGGGGTGGGCTTTGAGCCAAAAGCCCCTCAATGCTCAGCGTCAGTCGGCGGGGCGTTGAAAAGACCCCTGCAGCGCTATAGGTTAAACCCGCCTCAACCAAACCGTCAGTAACGAGCTTTTTTAAATCTTGCGCCGCACGTTTTTGCATGCGTGCGGGAATTTCTTCGCTGAAAAGTTCAATCAACAGATCGGGCATGGTTATTCTTTCAGTTCGGCGTTTAGTTGGTGCCAGGCAAATCCATGGCCATCGTCAAAAATCACCACCACACGGTCAAAACCTGGGGTAATATTGGCCTGACCCAAAAAGGCCAAAGCGCGCCCTTGGGTTAGGCCTTTGTCAATCACGGCGGGGTCAAAGCAGGTGAACCAGCTGGGCGTAACCAAAGGGGTGGGGGTTTTATAAAGCTGATAGGTTTCGCTCAAGACCGACAGGCTCTGCGCAGTTTTAAAACAAGCCCTAAACCGTAAGGGAGAGCTTTGTGCGTCAATCCCTTCTATTTCACTGACCAAAACCGGGCTTGGTGGACCGCCATTTAGAGGGGTCAGGCTTATTTCCGCGCCTTTTTCAAAGTTTGCGGGCACGTAATAGGCATAAACTTGCAGCCAATACATGGCTAAACCCGCGCATAAAGCCACCGCAACGATTAGGCCTGCAAAAAATTTCCCCTTCATAATGCACCTGCCTCATCCGCACTGCGGCCCGCACTTGTGCTCACGAAAGCATCAGCACAACGTTTGGCCAAGGCGCGCACCCGCCCGATATAGGCCTGCCGCTCGGTCACCGAGATGACACCGCGCGCATCCAACAAATTAAACAGATGGCTGGCCTTAATACATTGATCATAGGCAGGATGCGCCATCACAATCGCACGCCCCGCCCCGTCCAACAGCGGTGCGGTGAGAATGCGGTCACATTCGGCTTCGGCATCTAGAAAATGTTGCAACAGCATTTGCGTATTGGCTTGGTCAAAATTCCAGCGAGAGTATTCTTGTTCGGTTTGCAAAAACACATCGCCGTAGGTCAGGGCGATGGGGGCACTGGGGTCGTTAAAGGGCATATCCATTACATGATCTACGCCCAAAATATACATGGCCAAACGCTCAAGCCCGTAGGTCAGCTCACCCGAGACTGGACGACAATCATGACCGCCAACCTGTTGAAAATAAGTGAATTGCGAGACTTCCATCCCATCGCACCAAATTTCCCAGCCCAAGCCCCAAGCGCCCAAAGTTGGGCTTTCCCAGTCATCTTCGACAAAGCGAATATCATGCAAGGTCGCATCAATCCCAATGGCGGCAAGTGAGCCTAGGTAAAGCGCTTGCAAATTGGAAGGCGAGGGCTTGATCAAGACTTGATATTGGTAATAATGCTGCAGACGGTTTGGATTTTCACCGTAGCGCCCGTCGGTTGGGCGGCGCGAGGGTTGCACATAGGCCGCAGCCCAAGGGCTGCCCCCCAGCGCGCGCAAAGTCGTGGCAGGGTGAAAAGTTCCAGCTCCCACTTCCATGTCATAAGGTTGCAAAATAGCGCAACCTTGCTGGGCCCAGTAGGCCATGAGACGCAAGATAATATCTTGAAAACTGCGCGGAGCGGTGGTGGGTGATGCAGACATAAAAACCTCGTTCAGAGCGCCCCTTGCATAGGCAGTTCAAAGCCTTTGGTCAATCTATTGCGAGAAAAGAGAACAAGTTTAAGCAGTATTAACCATTTGCATTGCTTTCTATAACGGTTAAAACGCTAACATAGCTGTCTTAGGAAGAAAAATGACTATTTTCAAACAGACTTTGACAACAGTTTTTTGCTTAACCTTAGCTTTCATAAGCCCCCTTTTTGCTCAAACCAGCCCCTTTTCTCAGGCTGGTCAGGTCTGGATCCAAATTGACGCACAGCGGGCCCTATCCGACGCAGAGGCACGGGCTGAACTTTATGAACCGCTGTTTTCAAATCTTAAAGGGTATCAGTTTGATACGGGTTGGTATGGTCTGGCCATTGGCCCGTATGATGAGCCAGAGGCCAAGAATCTTTTAGTCAACTTAATAAATGGTAATCAAATCCCTGTTGACAGCTACGTCACACGCGGTGCAAATTTTACCCGTGTTTTTTGGCCCCACCCTGAGGGATATTTACCGCTTGGAAAGGCACCCGAGGTGAAAATCGATCTGGCGTCAGCCCCCCAAGTGGCTAAAAACCTCGTTGCGCCGACCGTACCAAGCGCCCAAGTCTCAACATCGTTAGACCAAACATTTGTTACACCAGTGTCCATTTCTAACGCGCAAGCAGCCATTGCGGCCGCGGCCAAAAGCAGCACCACAGCTAGCAACGCGACCACACACAAAGCGCCCCAGCGCCCCAATCTAAACGATCAATCCCCTGAAGCGGCGCGCGCCTTTATGGATGGGTTGGATGTAGATGAAAAGCGCCAGATTCAGCGCGCTTTACAATGGTTTGGTACCTATTTAGGCTCTATTGACGGGCAGATCGGCTCTGGTTCGCGCAAGTCAATTGCCGATTGGCAAAAGCTACAAGATCTTGACCAAACAGGTGCCCTTAGCCGAAATCAGCAACAATGGCTGTTAAGTATATTCGATTATGAAGCAGCCCGCTTTGGCTTTGAAAAAGTCACCGACACCTTAGCCGGAATCAATCTGATCTTGCCGCGCAATCTGGTAAACTTCTCCAACTATGCGCCGCCTTTTGCGCGCTACACGCCTTTTGACAACAGCAAAACCAGCATATTACTGATCAGCCAAGAGGGTAGTCGTGATACTCTTGCACAGATTTATGCCCAGCTTATGGAATTTGACACAGTACCACGTAATGCCGCCACACGTCTGACGGACAACGACTTCACAATCGAAGGGGTTTCTAATGGCTCCTATGTCTTTATCTTTGCGCGCAAGGACCAAGAAACCATCAAAGGCTTTGCCTTATTTACCCCCAGCGTGCCCGATCAAAGCGAAAGACGCCTTGCCGCTTTGATGAAGCGCAGCTTTACACTTAACGACGATTTTGTTTTAGAGACAGCCCTTCCCACGCTTACCGAGGCAGCGCGCCTAAGCCTAAGCGCAGGTCTGGATGCGCGTCGCCCGATCTTGTCGCGCTCGGGATTTTATGTATCTGAGGGTGGTGATGTTTTGACCACCATCGAGGTGGCACAAAGCTGTGAAATTCTGACCGTAGAAGGCGATATCCCCATGCGACTTAAGGGAGCAGACCCTGAGTTGGGCCTAGCACTTTTAAGTCCAAACACAGCCCTTTCCCCTTTTGCAATAGCGCGTTGGCAAGAGGTACTACCACAAAGGGGCGCTAAAATGATCGTATCGGGTTATAGCTATGAGGATCAGCTGCCTTTACCTACGCTTACCATAGGACGCTATCTAAGCAATGTAGCAGATCTAGAGCAAACAGGCCGCATAGCACTGAATATTTCTGCGAGACCAGGAGATGCAGGTGCACCTGTTTATGACGCGCGGGGGGGCGTTTTGGGTATGATCTTGCCTGACCTGCCCTTAACCCAAGCGCAGTTGCCATCACAAAATATCCGCCTCGCTGCTAGAAGTGATTTGATTGCAGGCTTTTTAAGGGGCTTGGGAATTAACACACCAAGATCCGATGTAGTATTGGCGCAAGACATCGAAGATATCGCGCAAAAGGCGCAAGGTATGGTTGTTTTGGTATCATGCTGGGCCGAATAGAAAGCCCAACAGGCTGATCCTTTAGAACCTAGCCCACGTGAAACAGCGATGTGAACAGCTTAGGGTCCAAACTTTGGGACGCAAAAGTCGAGCCATGTGTCAAAAGGCTGACGGCATCATGGCTGTGCAGGCTCTCTTGGTGGCTAGCCAAGATCTGAAAATCGCCAATGCGCGGGTCTTTGAGCAAAGCGTCACAAAATGACCGCGCAGCATCTTCGACAAAAATAGGATTTGCCGCATTGAGTTCGGCAAAGGCCTGTTCATCTTCGCGTTTGACCATCACTTGGGTTTCGGTGACCACGCCTTGGCGGGCCAGATCGATCAAATCTTCAAACCACAAGCAATTCGCTTCTTGCCGCACCTCAACCGAGAGACGCGCGATTGAACGTTGCGAATG
>DPZQ01000048.1 GCA_003536295.1 Rhodobacter sp.
TCTTGCTCCATCCAATCCATCGTTGCGGCGCCATCATGCACCTCACCGATTTTATGCGACTTACCTGTGTAATATAGGATACGCTCTGTCGTTGTGGTTTTACCCGCATCGATATGTGCAATGATACCAAAGTTACGGTAACGGTTTAGGTTATATTCGCGTGCCATTTGGGCTGCCTCAGTCTAATTTGTTACCAACGATAATGGCTGAACGCTTTGTTTGCGTCTGCCATCTTGTGTGTGTCTTCACGCTTTTTAACAGCGGTCCCACGATTGTTCACAGCATCTGACAACTCGGCAGCCAAACGCTCTTCCATCGTATTTTCGTTGCGTTTACGTGCAGCGATGATCAACCATCGAATGGCCAACGCTTCGCGGCGCTCGACACGGACTTCAACGGGCACCTGATAAGTAGCACCACCAACCCGACGCGAGCGCACTTCAACTGAAGGCTTCACGTTTTCCAAGGCCTCGTGAAAAGCCTCGATTGGGGCGCGCTTCAAGCGCGTCTCAACGCGCTCAAGTGCATTGTAAACAATGCTTTCTGCAATCGATTTTTTACCATCAATCATCAGATTGTTCATGAATTTAGTAAGCACGGTATCGCCATATTTGGCGTCCGGCAGAATTTCGCGCTTTTCAGCGGCGTGACGACGGGACATCTGTGCCTCTCCTTATTTCGGACGCTTTGTGCCGTATTTCGAACGACGCTGACGACGGTCTTTAACACCTTGGGTATCCAACACACCGCGCAGGATGTGGTAACGGACACCCGGAAGATCTTTTACGCGACCACCGCGGATCAGAACCACTGAGTGTTCTTGAAGATTGTGCTTTTCACCAGGAATATAGCAGATCACTTCGAAGCTATTAGTCAAGCGCACTTTGGCAACTTTACGCATAGCTGAGTTTGGCTTTTTCGGTGTTGTTGTATAAACGCGGGTACAAACTCCACGTTTTTGCGGACATGATTCCAAGTGCTGTGACTTGGTTCGTTTTACACGAGGCTCACGCGGCTTGCGGATGAGCTGTTGAATCGTTGGCATTAGGTTCGCCCTTTAATTGCAACCCGTTCAAATGTCGCACGTCAGCGACTTTTCCGGGGGCATTTCTTTCGCCAAGTGCCTTGCGCGTCCACAAAACACAAAAACCGCATACGTCCCCTTCGCGGAGACGACACGGTGGAATTTCAGAGGATCGGGGCTTAGGCCCGGATCTTGACCACTTAAATTTTTAGTTCCCAATCACGTAAAGACACGTACCTAGGGTCAGGTCAGGCGCGTATAGGGGGAGTCGCTACCCTTGTCAACAGCCACCATATCAAACACGCCCCGACACGCCCCAAATAAAGAACAGTTTTTGCAGCCCCAAAGCCACCAACAACACCAAGCAATAAGACATCAAAATATCCGATAAAAAATGCCCCCCCGAGCCGACACGCTGCCAGCCCGCGCCCACCAAGACCAAAAGCGCAAGCCCTTGTGCTGCACGATATACAAAGGCGGAAAGGGCGGCTTTCCAAAAGGGCAACAGCACCAAAAGGGCGATCACAAAGGCCATTGCACCTGCCCCCTCGCCTGACACGAAAGAACAGTTCGAAAGACATTGATCGGTTATTTTGTAAACGGGCGTAAACTCGGCAGTGCCCCCAAAGTCGAGCACTTGCGAAGGCCGTGCGCGGCCCCAATATTGTTTGAGAACCCGGTCAACCAAAAGACCAGGTCCCAGCACATAAAGCGCCACCACATAGATCCAGGCGCGTCTGGGGATCCCGAGCCAACCCTCTGATGCGCCAAAGACCACAGCGACCAAAGCAAACAGCACCATGATAGCACTTAAACGCCAAAGACCCATGCGCAGCGTTTCGATCAGCGCAGATTGGCGGACCCAAAAACTGTCTGCTGGGCTATAGAAGTAGCCAGTAACGGCAAGATCAAGCCCCGGCCAAAGGCCAAAGATCACCATGATGGCAAGGCTAGCCATTGCTGTCAGCTTTATCCATAAAACAGGCCATTCTTGCGAAGGCCACTGAGCGATTTTTTCTGTCATGCAGCGCCACGCGCTCCTTTTAGGGCAAAATATCTTTCCCTAAACAATGCGAAGGTCCCCATGCTTACAACAATTGCGGCCCCAAGAACGGTCACCGCGTCAGGCAATGTATCAAAAAACAGCCAGCCCAACATAATCGCCCAAAGCAGCGACATATAGCGAAAAGGCGCAATGAACCCAATGTCGCCCGCGCGCATCACCATCACCGCAAACAGATAACCCGCCACCAGCGCGGTGGCCGCTCCTAGGATGTAAAAGCCTTCATAAAGCGTTATGGATTGCCAACCCTGAAAGATGACCCCCACAAAGCCTAGGGTCATCACACTTACTGCGGCAAAGATCGCAACCGTTACCGAGCTTACCTGATCAGAGATATGACGCGTTACCAAGTCACGCCCAACAATCGCAACCACTGCCGCAAGGCCCATCAGCGAATATTGATCAAAACCCTCGGCCCCAGGTTTGATGATCAGCATAACCCCTAAAAAGCCTACCATAATAGCTGACATTCTGCGCCAGCCGATTTTCGTGCCCAAAAGTAAGGCAGATGTAAGCGTGATTGCCAAAGGTAAAAATTGCAAAATTGCAGACAGATTGGCCAACGGCAAAAACATCAGCGCGCTTAGAAATGCAACGGTTGAAATAACCTCAAAACCCGCGCGCCACAGCACCAGCGGGCGATCTTTGCCTTTAGGTATTGAAAAACCACCCAGAAAGAACCGCGCAAGGATCATAAGCGCTACCAAGGCGATCAGACCCCGCAACGCAATCGACTGGTAAAGCGGCACGGTTTGGGTGACTTTTTTCATGAATGTATCATTGATGGTAAAAGCCGCCATAGACACGTTCATGTAAAGCGCGCCGCGCAGATTGTCAGACAATGCCATTATTACCCCTATCACTGGGAAAATTCCAAAGAAAAAGCCCCGTCAAAAGACGGGGCTTTTTACATTTTGTCAAAGAGTCTTATTCGCCATTCGACCCGAAAACATCTTCTGCTGTTGGCTCACTGCTTGGCGCGGGAGCTGCCAAAGCGGCGGCGGCCTCTGCGTCGTTGCGGCGGGCTTCGACCACCAAGGTGTCACGGTCAAGCGCGACTTTCTTCACACGACTTGTCGCACCACCGGTCCCTGCGGGGATCAGACGGCCAACAATCACGTTCTCTTTCAAACCAACCAACTTATCACGTTTGCCTTGAACCGAAGCCTCGGTCAAAACTCGCGTGGTTTCTTGGAAACTTGCAGCCGAGATAAAGCTGCGCGTTTGCAAGCTGGCTTTAGTGATCCCTAGTAAGATAGGCTCAGCGGTTGCCAAACGCATGCCATGCGAGGCGGCTTTATTGTTATATTCGTCCAACTCTGCCTTATCGACATGTTCGCCTTTCAGAAGGGTTGTTTCCCCTGAATCCAAGATTTCAAATTTTTGCAACATTTGACGTACAATGACTTCGATGTGCTTGTCGTTGATTTTGACGCCTTGCAAGCGGTAAACATCTTGTACCTCGTCGATCATATAGTTGGCCAAAGCTTCAACGCCCAAGATGCGCAAAATATCGTGGGGGGCTGGGTTGCCATCCATAATATAGTCGCCCTTTTGCACGAAGTCGCCTTCTTGCACGGGAATATGTTTGCCTTTTGGAACCATATATTCAAGCGGCGCAAGACTGTCATCGACAGGCTCGATCGTGATGCGACGTTTGTTTTTATAGTCCTTGCCAAAACGCACATAACCATCAGATTCTGCAATAATCGCGTGATCTTTTGGACGGCGCGCCTCAAAGAGTTCAGCAACCCGTGGCAGACCACCGGTAATGTCCTTTGTTCTAGCGCCCTCACGCGGAATACGCGCAACAACATCACCTGGTTTGATCTCTTGCCCATCTTCAACGGACAGAATCGCATCAACTGACATTGCATAGGTTATCGGATTGCCGCTATCCGTGCGCACTGGGTCTCCAGTAGTTGGATCCATGATGATCACTTCAGGCTTTAAATCATTGCCTTTAGGTGCCGAGCGCCAGTCAGAGACGATCCGCTGGGTCATGCCAGTTGCTTCATCGGTATCTTCACGCACCGAAATGCCCGATACCAGATCAACAAACCGCGCAACCCCGCCTTTTTCAGCGATGATTGGCAAAGTATAGGGGTCCCATTCAAACAATTTATCGCCGCGTTTAACCGCTTGGCCCTCTTTGACGTGAACCTTTGCTCCGTATGTTATTTTATGCGAAGCGCGCTCAACCCCTGTGTCGTCGACTATCGTGATGGACATGTTACGGCCCATAACAATCGCCTCACCCGAAGCATTTTCCAACAGGCTTGCGTTGATAAAGACAATCTTACCTTCTTGGCTTGCCTCAAGGAAGGACTGCTGACCACCTTGCGCGATGCCGCCGATGTGGAACGTCCGCATCGTCAGCTGCGTGCCAGGCTCTCCAATGGATTGCGCGGCAATGATACCCACCGCCTCGCCTTGGTTGACCAATGTCCCACGCGCCAAATCACGGCCATAGCACATTGCGCAAATGCCATCGTCTGCTTGGCAAGTCAAAGGTGAGCGAATGCGCATGGCAGTAATGGCCGCTTGATCGATCAGGTCAGCGCTACGCTCATCAATCAACTCACCACGTCCAACCAACACTTCATCTGACCCAGGAACCAGAACATCTTCAGCCGCAACGCGGCCCAGAACACGTTCTGCTAAGGAAGATACTACTTCACCGTCGTTCACCGCGACAAAGGCAGTGATTGAGTTTTCGGTGCCACAATCATGCGAGCGCACGATGCAATCTTGTGCTACGTCAACCAAACGACGTGTCAGA
>DPZQ01000172.1 GCA_003536295.1 Rhodobacter sp.
GTAATTACGCGTGCGGATATTCTGCGTACTGTTGTTGAAGGAACAGACATGTCATGATTGACGCGGCTCAAAACCCACTTGACGCCAGAGATACAGAAGCGGCTCTGGCCTATGCCGCTGGGCGGCGTGAAAACATATCAACCTTCGTGCGCACGAATCACGAATATTATATCGCAAATTTTGACAAGATCGGCGCGAGCTCAAAATTCACTGCAACTCTTAATGTCTTTGCAGGTCTTTTTGGTCCGGCATGGTTTGGTGCCCGTGGGCTTTGGTCCTGGGCCTTACCGTTCTTGATTCTTGAAACCTTGGCTTTTGTTAGTATAGCGCGTGGTCTTTTTGGTGATCTGGCAGCAGATGCCTTCAATCGTATTGCATCTATTGAGGGCACGTTGGAGCTGCGGCGCCAACAACTTGCAGCTGCAATTGAAAGTGGGTCTGCAAAAATTGACGTCTACACGCGTACCGTGAAATCTCTAGAAGCGGCGATTGATGGTATTCGCGCTGAGGCTGTCGAGCTCTCTGAGCAAGGCTTGACCATCGCCCTGACAGGGTTTTCTATTTTGATCATCGCAAAAATTATCCAGGCCTGTGTAGCCAACTGGGCCCTTGAAACCCGTTTTTCTGATTGGCTGTCCAATCCGGCTGTGCGCTCAGGCTTGCCAATCTCGCAGATTATTTTTAGTACGGTCTTTATGGTTCTGATCGTAGTAGCCGCTATGTTGCACTATAGCTTTCCAAATCGCTTTGACATTCTAAGCCATTTTCCCACGCGCCCCGAATACCGTCTAAACAGCATCGCCTGGGTCGAAACGTTTTTTGCTTCTGCCGTGGCTAATGGTGACGCGCTATTTGATCTCATCACCTATGGCATCCGCACTATTTTGGATGCGCTTGAGTTGGTTTTTGTAAGCACCCCGTGGATTGTTGTGGTTAGTCTAATAGTCTTGCTAACTTGGCTCACAGCAGGTCTCCGCACGGCCATATGGTCAGGCGCCTTTTTGGCCTACATAGGGCTGCTTGGGTTTTGGGAAAAAGCCATGACAACGCTCGCGTTACTTGGCACTGCTGCTTGTTTTTCAATCGCCATTGGGATACCTTTGGGGATGTTTTGTGCCCGCCGAAAAAGATTTTATGCCGTGATTCAGCCGGTTATGGATTTTATGCAAACCATGCCAGCCTTTGTTTTCATGATCCCTGTGATTGCCTTTTTTGGAACAGGCAAGCCCGCAGCAGTTGTTGTCACCATGATATTTGGGGGAACGCCAGTCGTACGCCTCACCGTTTTAGGACTGCGTGGCGTTCCAGAAAGCGTACGCGAAGCGGCAATCGCATTTGGTGCCAATAAATGGTTTTTGTTGACCCGCGTCGACCTACCACTTGCCAGCCCATCAATCCGTGCAGGAATAAACCAAACAATTATGCTATCTCTGGCGATGGTTGTGGTCGCGTCTTTGATTGGTGCAAAGGGACTTGGTGAAGATGTTCTGGAGGCTTTACAATATGCCAATGTTGGCCAAGGTATCTTAGCTGGGTTCGCAATCTTATTTTGTGCGATGATCCTAGATCGGATAGTACAGGGCAAACGAAAGTGATCCCATTAGTTCTGGTTCATGGCTTTATGGGCGGCAGTGAGCAATGGGGTGCGCAGCTTGCAGCTCTGACAGATACCCATGACATTATCGCTGTGGACTTGCCAGGATTTGGAAAAAACGCGCATCTTCCGGTGATCAACTCCATTGATGGTTTTGCCGATTGGACCATCTCAGAACTTCAGAGCAGGGGGGTAACCGAGTATAATCTTCTGGGACATTCTATGGGGGGAATGATTGCCCAAGAAATGGCACGCCGGGACCAAAACCACATTGAACACCTAATTCTCTATGCGACTGGGGCGATAGGTGTCTTACCCGGCCGGTTCGAAACAATTGCTGAAAGCAAAGCGCGTGCCAAGCAAGATGGCCCCCAGAAAACTGCCCGGCGCATTGCCTCAACCTGGTTCTTGGATAAAGATTCAGCCGAAATGTTCGAAACCTGTGCCAAGATAGCGGAGCTTGCGAGCGCTGATGCTATTGAAGCTGGGTTAGACGCAATGCAAGCTTGGTCAGGTGAAGATCTTTTATTTCAAATTGACACCAAAACCATCGTGATTTGGGGGGACTGTGACCGTACTTATTCTTGGGCGCAAACTCATCTACTGTGGACATCTATCCCCAACGCCGCGCTCGCGGTTGTCCCCGGCTGCGCCCATGCCGTACATGCCGAAAAACCTTATTTGCTGAACACTTTAATATCAGACTTTTTGGTATCGTAACGGACAAACTGGCTATGGACTAGCTTGGCTAGAATTGGATCGTTGCCCTTCAGTTTGCAGATAGTTCTGATAGTGACAGATACGGACACCGCTTAGGGGAATGTCTATGTCCGTACCTGTTTATATTCGAGACAAAATTGGACATGTCCGTCATTTGTCCGTCTTGTCCATTTATGTATCTACCTTCTTAACAAACTTGTCCTTCCCACCTAAAAAGGTACCACGCATTTTGCAAAACTCAGTTGAGCCTAACCCATGTTCTTAACGTCATCATCCCAGTAATTATCATTCACCATGCTATTGCGCACGATACTGAGGCGCAGACGCTAGGAACATCCCGTAAGCTTTGGCTTCCGGATATCGAAACTGCTCCACGAAAGGGTTAGATCGCTTCTTCTTTTTGGCTCCCATATCAGCTAACAATTCATCAAAATGTTTGAAGTGGAAAGGTGCAGAACACAGGCCTCCATACACTTTAGCCGCTGGGCGCTCATGCCGTTTCCAGTTCAACATCATATCGATATTATCATTCATTTCTGTTGCGGTAGGCTGATGGGTAAGTTGACCGTCCGCATAGCGTACCAACCAGTTCGCTATCATCTCCGCAGAAAGGACCGTACAGAAACTGGAATTAAATCCGACAAATCCCATATCGGGAAGATCCGGGTTAACTGACAACCTATATACACGGTATTGACCATCTTTTTCTATCAACTTTTCTTGATATTCCTTAGGCAAGTAAGGTACACCAAGTTTCCACCCTACAGCAAGAACAGCCAAATCGCACGGCACGGTTTCGCCC
>DPZQ01000129.1 GCA_003536295.1 Rhodobacter sp.
GGCGCCAGCGCCGCGCGGCCCTAAGCGACTGACCTCTTGCGCTAGCGCCCGGTTAATTCCCCAAGGATATCTACCGGGCCAGTAGATCCGCGCAATTTTGCACGGTAAATCACCACGGATTCCGCCACCCGCATTACATAGGTGCGTGTTTCAGAGAAAGGAATCTGCTCAACCCAATCCACTACATCAATCCGAGGATCGCGTGGATCACCCAGCAATTTGATCCAAGACTGTGGCCGCCCAGGCCCTGCATTGTAGCCCGATGCAATCAAAGCGATCGAGGGGCCAAATTCATCGACCAATTTTTTCAGATAACCAGATCCTAATGTTGCATTATAGGTGGGATCTTGGGTCAACCGGGCAGCACTATAGGGCAAATTCAGCTCATTTGCCATAAGTTTGGCTGTGCCAGGCATCACCTGCATCAGCCCCAAGGCCCCAGCAGGTGACCGGGCATTTGGATCAAATTCGCTTTCGCGTCGCGCTATTGAGAGTGCTAAGGCACGGCTAACTGCCAAATTTTCGGGCACGATTTCTGGGGTTGGGAAATAGGGGCGCGGGTAGATGGCCCCGCGCTCGGCGGCGGCTTTGGCAATCAACACGGCGATATGGGGCTCATCAATCGAAAGCATCAGATCTGCCATTTTATTTAGCTCTTCATTGCTTTGGGTCTCGCCCAGATGTAGCGCAAAGCGTTTCGCCAAGGTGCGATCACCTGCTTTAATCAAATGCAATGTCGCCTCCATAACCGATGAGGACATGAATTTTGCACCGCGCCAATCGCCGGGGCGTGCTTGCGACAAAAGCGCGGGGTCTAAATTTTGTCCCAACTTTTGAGCGGCCAATTGGCCATAATATGCCGTTTGATATTGCGCGGCCATCAGATAGGCCTGAGTAGCTTTGGCATTGTCATTTAGCGCCTCATAGGCGCGGCCTTGCCAATAAAGGGCTCGGCTGGAAGAAATGCCAGTAGAGACGCCATCCTCCAAGGCCAAAAAATGGCGCAAAGCGCTTTGTGGATCATTAAGTTTGCGCAGGGCAATAAAGCCCGACAAAAACTCAAGACTAGCAAAATTCCCTCCCGATGTTAGTTGATGCGAGGAGGCCACCCGGTAGGCCAACTTTGGGTCATTATCGCGCAACAACGCGCGCACCAAACTATCCCTTTTGGCGGCCCAAGCTTCTGGATATTCCAGCCGTCTGGCCGAGCTTGAACGCTCAAGTAATAAGGTAGCGGCCTCTTGATCAAAGTCTTTTTGCATACGCCAAGAGAACCGATCATAAGCCAACCCTGCATCGTCTCGATAGGCACCAGGAATGGCCCCTATCAAGGCCGTCACGCCACGCTTATCATTTTGCAGCGCCATGCGTGCTTGCGCCAGAGCGCGCGCCCCTGATGAAACACGAGGCAACATGGCCTCGGCCTGCGTATTCTTATCACCTTCCCACATCAGCCAGCTCAAGCGGGCTTCATGATATTTGGCCAAAGTCTTTGGCATCATCGCCAAAAGGGCGGCTTCTTCGCTTGAGGAAAAAGACAGGCCCTTCCAAGCGCGCGCGGCCTCCGCCACGGCGGCACTTTCTTTGCCCAAAGCAAGATAGGCCTGCACCAATGCGACCGAACCTGCACCTATGCGGGGTTTTTGGTTTTGAAAATACATCTCAACGCGCCGCGGATCCTGCGTAGCAGCAGCGGCTGATTCGCCTTTAGCCTTTAAATAGGGCAGGCCCGGCCAATCCGAGCGGCGTTTCAAAAAGGCTTCATATTCTGTAAGTTCCCCTTCGCCCGCGCGCAAACGGTGCCATTCGATCACATCGCGCGCCGCTGGGCTGATTGATTGCGCGGCTTCAAGCGCTTTGCTAAATGCGCCTTGTGTGACAAAATCAAGCGCCTGCCTGAAGTTGGTGACATCGTCAGCTCGCGCCCCAAAAGGCGCACTAAAACTGGTTATAAAAACCAAAGGAAAAATAAGAAATCGGAGAGGGAGTTTTATATAATTCATAGCTATATTGTGCCAGAAACCCAGTCGAGCTGCAACAGACTGCAGAGCGATAGCTTGGCAATTCTTTTGCCAAGCGCTAGGAAGGCTTAATCATATGATTCACCCATGCCCATTTAGGAGAGACCAGATGTTCAAAGGATCAATGCCAGCCATGGTCACGCCGTTTAATAACGGCGCTTTGGATATAGTTACACTTAGCGCCTTAGTGCAGTGGCATATAAAAGAGGGCAGCCACGGATTAGTTCCTGTGGGCACGACGGGCGAAAGCCCAACCTTGAGCCACGCTGAACATGGGCGAGTGATTGAAGAGGTGGTCAAAGCCGCCGCTGGGCGCATTCCCGTGATCGCGGGGGCGGGCTCAAACAATACCGCTGAAGGGATTGAACTTGTGCAACATGCGCAAAAGGTTGGCGCACAAGCGGCTTTGGTGGTGACCCCCTATTATAACAAACCCACCCAAGCGGGTCTGATCGCCCATTTCACCGCCCTGCATGATGCCTCCGATCTGCCGCTGATTATTTATAATATCCCCGGCCGTTCGGTCGTGGATATGAGCCCTGAGACCATGGGAGTTTTAGCTAAATTACCCCGTATCATTGGGGTCAAAGACGCCACGGGGAAAATTGAGCGCGTCAGCATGCAGCGCGCAAGTTGCGGGGCTGATTTCGTGCAGCTTTCAGGGGAAGATGCCACAGCCCTTGGGTTTAACGCCCATGGCGGGGTTGGCTGCATTTCAGTGACCGCAAATGTCGCCCCCAAACTATGCGCCGCCTTTCAAGAGGCGACCTTGCGCGGGGACTACAAAGCAGCCTTAGAAATCCAAGACCGTTTGATGCCGCTGCATGAAGCTATTTTTATCGAACCTGGCCTTGTTGGCGCGAAATATGGCCTATCGCTTTTGGGATTTTGTAGCGAAGAGGTGCGATTGCCTCTTGTAATGCTGACTAATCCCACCAAGGCCAAGATCAAAAGCGCCATGCAATTCGCAGGACTTATCCACTGACAAGAAAACACGATGCCCAACATGACAGTGCACTAGCGCGCCATCCTCTATCTAACAACCTGCGCGGCGCGCTTTGGATGAGTGCATCGATGGCAGGCTTCGCGGCTGAGGATCTGTTTTTAAAAAAGACAACCACGTATCTGCCGCTGGGCCAATCGCTGATACTTTTTGGCCTGATGGGGGTTTTGGTATTTGGCCTTTGGGCGCAGTTGTGCGGGGAAACCCTTGTGCCGCGTCAGGCATTTGAAAGCGCCATGAGGTGGCGCGCTTTGTTTGAGGTGACAGGGCGGCTTTTCTATGCGCTGGCAATTGTGGCCATTCCCTTTTCGCTGGCCTCGGCTATTTTACAGGCCACGCCTTTGCTCGTCGTAGCAGGCGCAGCACTTTTATTTGGAGAAACCGTCGGATGGCGTCGCTGGAGCGCCATTTTCATCGGCTTTATCGGGGTCTTGATCATCTTGCGTCCAACATCTCAAGGCTTTGATCCTAAAGTTTTTTTAGCTGTGGTGGGATTGATTGGCTTTGCGGGGCGCGATCTGGCCACGCGGGCTGCACCCAGGCTTTTATCTGACGCGCAGCTTGGCTTTTACGGGTTTATCATGTTGACCATTGCGGGGGTTTTTCTGACCCTTTGGACAAAATCAGCCGTTTGGCCCACGCCTGATGCTTATGTAATGTGCCTTTTGACAGGATTTTTCGGAATTTTGGCGTACTTTGCCCTAACCCGCGCCATGCGTACGGGTGCGGTCTCGGTTGTGACCCCTTTTCGCTATACGCGGCTGATCTTCGCTATTTTTCTTGCCACGGTTTTCCTGCACGAACGCCCCAACGAATGGACGCTAATAGGCGCTGCTTTGGTCATTGGTAGTGGACTTTACACTTTGATCCGCAGCGCGCGGCTTAAAGCGTAGTTTTATTACGTCAAAGAGCTTGATTTGCACGCACGATCTGGACTTTGGCGCGCAGCTCGCCTATTTCCGCTAGATTATGGTTGAAAAATCCGATCCCAATTCCAAGCTGATTGCCGAAAATCGCCGCGCGCGGTTTGATTATTTTATTGAAGACACAATTGAAGCGGGTGTCATGCTGTTTGGCTCTGAGGTTAAATCCTTGCGGGTGGGCGGCTCAAACATTGCTGAAAGCTATGCTTCGGTTGAAAAAAGCGAACTCTGGCTGATCAACAGCTATGTCGCCCCCTATTTACAAGCCAAAACCTTCGGTCACGAAGAGCGCAGGCACCGCAAATTGCTGGTGTCGAAAAAAGAAATGGCCCGTCTTTGGAATGCTACCGCCCGCGAAGGCATGACTATCGTGCCTTTGAAAATGTATTTCAACGACCGTGGAAAAGTGAAAATCTTGATAGGCATTGCCAAGGGTAAGAAAAACCAAGACAAACGCGAAACTGAGGCCAAACGCGATTGGAACAGGCAAAAACAACGCCTGTTAAAACAAAACATCTAGCGCTGTGGCGTTAGCACGCTGATAAACAACATTTAGCGACGTTCACCTTGAAAAGGAGAGCCCATGGCCCAGTCGAACGAAGATCCAAAGTCGCTGGTCTCAACCCAGTGGCTTTTTGATCATTTAGAAGATCCCGATCTGCGAATTCTTGACGCGTCATGGTTCTTGCCAAATGCTGGGCGTGATGGCGCTGCAGAATTTGTTCAGTCCCATATTCCCAATGCGCGGTTTTTTGACATTGACAAAATTTCCGACCACCGCTCGGAATTACCTCATATGGCCCCGCCTGCTGAAAAATTCATCTCACGCGTGCGTGCGCTTGGGGTGGGTGATGGGCATCAAGTGGTAGTCTATGACGCGCTTGGCATATTTTCAGCTCCACGCGTTTGGTGGAACTTTCGCCTGATGGGCAAAGAAAATATCGCCGTTTTAGATGGTGGCCTGCCAAAATGGCGCACCGAAGGGCGGCCTTTAACGGCCGAACCACCGTTGATCCGCGACCGTCACATCACGGTGCAGCGCCAAGCGCATTTGGTCAAAGATGTGACCCAAGTCGCTAATGTCGCCAAATTGCAAAGCGCCCAGATCATTGACGCGCGCCCTGCAGATCGGTTTCATGGCTTTGCCCCAGAGCCGCGCCCCGGCCTGCGATCCGGCCATATCCCCAATTCGAAAAACGTGCCTTGGAACAGTGTGCTCGAGACGAACGGCACAATGAAATCCGTCAAAATGCTGAAATCCGTGTTTGAAGACGCGGGCGTTGATTTGAAGCAACCTTTGATCACCAGCTGTGGGTCAGGGGTCTCGGCCGCGATCTTAAGCCTAGCGCTTTACCGAATGGGCCACCACGACCATGCGCTTTATGACGCCTCTTGGGCTGAGTGGGGCATGTATGCCGATCTTTCCGTTACAAAGGGATAATATGTTTAACGCGCTTCGCCCCCAACCGGCCGACAAAATTCTGGCTTTGATCCAAATGTTCAAAGCCGATCTGCGTGCAGATAAAATAGACCTTGGCGTCGGGGTCTATAAAGATCCAGCTGGCCTGACCCCCGTGATGCGGGCCGTCAAACAGGCCGAACGCCAGCTGATTGAGGTGGAAACCACCAAAACCTATACCGCATTGGCAGGCGAGCCCGAGTTCCACCGCCTTATGGCCGAGCTAGTCTTAGGCCCAATATTCGATCAGCCGCGCCTAAGTGCAATTGCAACCCCGGGCGGCACGGGCGCTTTGCGTCAGGGGTTTGAGATGATCAAACTGGCCAGCCAAACCGCGAAAGTTTGGCTTTCAAACCCAACTTGGCCCAACCACCCCTCTATTTTGCGGTTTTTGGGCATTGAAATGAGAGAATACCGTTATTTTGACGTGGCAAGCGGTGGCGTTGATATGGCGGGCATGTTGTCTGATTTGTCTCAAGTCAAAGCGGGCGATGTAGTACTTTTACATGGCTGCTGCCATAATCCAACTGGTGCAAATTTGACGATGGCCCAGTGGGCCGATGTTGTAAAAGTCCTGAACGATCGGGGCGCTATTCCTTTTGTCGATCTGGCCTATCAAGGGTTTGGCGATGGGCTGGACCAAGATGCACAAGCTACACGCTTGATCGCCTCAACATGCCCCGAGGTGCTGATTGCCGCCTCTTGCTCAAAGAATTTTGGGATTTATCGCGAACGTACGGGCATTTTGATGGCCATGGGGGATGTGGGGTCCCAAAGCGTCGTGCAAGGTAATCTGGCCTTTTTAAATCGACAAAATTACTCTTTCCCCCCCGACCACGGTGCGCGTTTGGTCACGATGATTTTAGCCGAATCAAGCTTGCGACAATCTTGGCAATCCGAGTT
>DPZQ01000050.1:0-1474 GCA_003536295.1 Rhodobacter sp.
AAAATGGTCCTAATCAGTTTTAATGCACTGATTTTGTTATGTTTTCTTTTAGTTAGGTCGGAAAAATGGTGCCCCAAGACGGATTTGAACCGCCGACCCATTACTTACGAAGCAATTGCTCTACCGACTGAGCTATTGGGGCGTTTGGCTATTATATCAGACACCATTACTAAAGAACAAGAGCCACCAACCTCTAATAAGGAGCGATATTATTTGATTTAAATGGGCGCAATCGTCATGCGGCTTCTAGCACCAATACAATTTTTTGCTAATACTGCGTGCTTACGTTGGATCGCAAAGTTAATCTGTACTCCCACATGGCGCGCATTGTTTCGCACCTTCTTTTCAGCTAGAATTGCAGATGAGGCAAAACTCATGGGAGTATCATTATGGCAATGAACCACATGCCTAAAAAAAGCACCGACGAAGATTTGATAAAGCAATTCCTTGAAAGGGGGGGCGAGGTGAAAAAAGGCAAAACCAAGCCCATGCCCAGCGAATTGGGCATTAGCAATAATAATTGGAACAACAAGCTAACCAAAGAAGAAAAAGCCATTAAAAACAAAAAATAATACCAAAAGGGGATGGGATTATGTCCGATCAAAGTTTTTCAAGTACCATCTGCGAGGCGTGCACTATAGGTGCTCCCTCAGCGACCCCTGATGAGTTGGAGCGTTTTTTAGCACTCCACAGTGATTGGAAGCTGCAAGCCGCCGATGACTATCGCTTTTTGACGCGCGCCTACCGCTTTAAAAACTATGCACAGGCCTTAGTTTTTACCAACCAAGTTTCAGCCATAGCCGAGGCGGAAAACCACCACCCCGAAATCACCCTCGCGTATGGTAAGGCCACGGTTCAATGGTGGAGCCACAAGATCAAGAACATTCATCTGAGTGACTTGGTCTTTGCCGCACGCACCGATGACATTTATCAAACGCTGACCATACCTAAAGTCTAAAAGCGTTGGGCGCTATAGGGCGCAATATCCAGACTTGGGCTTCGCCCCAAGCAAAGATCACGCAAGATATTTGCTGTTATTGGGGCCAATGTCAGGCCGATATGTCCGTGGCCAAACCCATAAAGTACATCAGCACCCTGCGACGAGGGGCCGATGACGGGCCTACTGTCGGGTATTGAGGGGCGAAAGCCCATCCAGCTGCGGTTAGCTTTTGGTAAATCAGGGAAAAACTGCCGCGCCGCTTTTTCAAGCGCCTCTAAGCGGTGTGGCGACGCGGCAGCCGTTAGGCCACCCAGCTCCACTGTGCCCGCGACACGCAAACGCCCCTGCATTGGAGAAAAGTAAAAACCCCGTGCCGTTGGGCAGGTGGGTCTTGAAATGGGCACATTTTGCATGTCCCATTCAAGATGATAGCCGCGTTCGGTCTCCAGTGGAATTCGGTCCCCCGCTTGTCGTGCTAGGTCTTTTGAGTGGGCACCTGCTGTGATAATCACTGTTTTTGCTCGCAATGTCACC
>DPZQ01000050.1:1578-2786 GCA_003536295.1 Rhodobacter sp.
GCTATCTCTAAGACTAAAGCCAAAGGGTCTAAGACCGAGGTGGCTTTGGGGAAATAGGCGGCCCCGCCTTGGCTCAGGGAAAAGGCGGGCTCAAGTTTTATCAGCTCGCTTGGGCTGATCAGTTCAACCGCGATTCCTAAACGGCGACGGTTTTCAATATCTGCGCGAGCTTTGGCGAAACTCGCATCGCTCTCATAAAGATAAAGACATCCATTTTGCCGCAAAAGCGGCGTGGCTCCCACCCGTGCCGCAAGCTCTTTCCATTCTTGCAGGGATGAGGCGACCAGTGCCGCAATCGCGACTGCATTGTTTGCACTTGCATTGGGCAAGGATTGGCGAACGAATCGCAAAAGCCACGGCGTCAAGCTAAGCAAGGCAGCAGGTCTGATTGTCAGGGGTGACTTTTGATCAAGTAAAAGCGAAAAAATGTTTTTAAGTACGTCAGGGGTGCCAACAGGAGCCACAGCATAATCGGCGATTGTGCCCGCATTTCCGTATGATGCCCCCATGCCCAATGCCCCCCGCTCAACCACACAGACATTCTTACCTGCAGTCTGTAACGCGAAGGCCGTGGTCAGACCGACAACGCCGCCACCAATGACGACAATGTCTTGAATGTCATTTTTTTCGGACATGCGGCGGCCTTTATCGTTCGTTTGTACTGATTAAGCCTTAAAATCAATGGAATGCAAATCTATTAAAAGAGCGAATTAAATTCGATTGCAAATCAATTCGCTTGGTGCAATGTTTCGCGTGCGACGATGGCGTCGTCGCACGCCCCTTAGCGGGTTTACTGCGGGCTTAGCCCCGTAACGTCCTGTACGCCGGGACCTTTCGGGGTCATGCATTGACCCCATTATTGAGGTCTAAAATGTCTTTAAATCGTCCTGAACAATATCGTTTCCATAATGGCACGAAAGCGCCTTTACCCTTTAGTGGGGCCGAGTATGACGCCCGATTGGCTGGGTTGCGCGAGATTATGGTGTCCAAAAGCCTGTCGGCTGCAGTTCTTACATCCATGCATAACGTGGCCTATTATTCGGGCTTTCTTTATTGCTCATTTGGCCGGCCTTATGCGGTTGTGATCACGGCAACCGAGTGCGTGACAATCTCGGCGGGAATAGACGCAGGCCAGCCTTGGCGTCGCTCGCACGGTGATAATATTACCTACACCGATTGGAAATCAGATAATTTCTGGCGCGCCGTCG
>DPZQ01000183.1 GCA_003536295.1 Rhodobacter sp.
ATTCGCTTTGGCGATAATGACCGATTGGCGGCGCAAATTGCTGTGACAGTTGGTGCAGATCAATTGGTTCTTTTGTCAGATGTTGACGGGTTTTATTCTGCTAATCCACATCAAGAACCCACTGCAACACGTTTTAACCTTGTCGAAGAAATTACCCCCATGATCGAGGCGATGGCGGGCGATCCGATATCTGGCCTGTCAAAAGGTGGGATGAAGACAAAAATCATGGCTGCAAAATCGGCTGTGGCTGGGGGCTGCTCGATGGCAATCATGCATGGTGCGGTCGCGCGCCCTTTGCAAGCCTTGCAAAATGGTGCGGCCCATACTTGGTTTTTAGCCCAAACCGACCCGCAAGCTGCGCGCAAACGCTGGATCAACACGCTTAAAACCCGCGGCGATATTTTGCTGGATGCGGGGGCGGTGCAAGCGCTTTTGTCGGGAAAATCGCTGCTTCCAGCGGGAGTTTTTGCGGTACGCGGGCAGTTTGAGCGCGGTGATTTGGTTGCGATCTTGGGTCCTGATGGGGCGGCACTTGGGCGCGGTCTGGTGCGCTATTCCGCCGATGAGACGCGCGCTATAGCGGGCCATAAATCTGCTGAAATTGAACAGATATTAGGGTATGCAGGGCGGGCTGCATTGGTGCACCGCGATGATATGGTTATTTAATGACGCGAGGTGTGATGGACAAGCATTCAACATTGATGACTCAAATCGGCGCAAAAGCGCGCGTGGCCAGTGCCGAATTGGCCTATGCTAGCGCCGAGCGCAAACACGCAGCCCTGATCTCAGCCGCCGAAGCGGTTTGGGCGGGGTTGGATGCTCTTTTGATTGCCAATGCCGAAGATCAGGTCTACGCGGAAGAAAAAGGCATCTCGGCGGCGATGATGGATCGTTTGATTTTAACACATGACCGCATTCGCGCCATTTCTGACGGTCTACGCGCCGTTGCGGCCCAGCCTGACCCCGTTGGCGCAGTGATCGCCGAGTGGGACATGGCCACGGGCCTGCATATCAAACGGGTGCGCACGCCTTTGGGCGTGATCGGTGTGATTTATGAAAGTCGCCCCAATGTCACCGCTGACGCAGCGGCGCTTTGCCTTAAGTCGGGCAATGCGGTGATTTTGCGCGGCGGTTCAGAAAGTTTTCACAGCTCAACCTTGCTGCACAGTATGATTGTGCAAGGGCTGAAAGATGCGGGTCTACCGCTGGATGCAGTGCAGCTTATTCCTACCCGCGACCGTGCGATGGTCACAGAATTGGTGCGTGCCACCGACTATGTGGATGTGATCATCCCGCGCGGTGGCAAAGGTCTGGTCGCCTTGGTGCAAAAAGAAGCACGCGTGCCCATTTTTGCGCATTTAGAGGGGATTTGCCACGTTTATGTTGACGCGGCCGCCGATCTTGAAAAGGCCCGAGCCGTGGTCGTGAACGCCAAAACACGGCGCACGGGCATTTGTGGTGCCGCGGAATGTTTGCTGATTGATCAAGGATTTTTCGATAAGCACGGCAGTATTTTGATCGAAGATTTGCTTAGAGCCGGCGTGGAAGTTCGCGCATTAGGCCCACTTTTGGAAGTTGAGGGCACAAAGCCTGCTGAAGAAAGCGACTTTGGGTATGAGTTTTTAGACATGATCATAGCGGCCAAAATAGTGAACGGCGTGGATGCGGCTATCAGCCATATTCGCAAGTACGGCTCACAGCACACAGAAGCGATTTTAACCGAAGATGATGCGACCGCTGACCGGTTTTTCCAGCGCTTGGATTCGGCAATTTTGTTGCGCAACGCTTCGACCCAGTTTGCCGATGGGGGCGAATTTGGCATGGGCAGTGAAATTGGTATTGCCACAGGTAAATTGCACGCACGTGGCCCCGTCGGCGCTGAGCAGTTGACCAGCTTTAAATATCTAGTCACGGGCAATGGCACCGTCAGAGGTTAAGGCGTACCATCATCTGTGTGACTGGGAAATCTGATCGATATTTTGGCGCGCCAAGGCGAAATGTACTTTGGTGGCCGTTATTTGGTGAAGGGGCTCGTACTCCAAAAGGCCCTGATTTAGCGCGTCAAAGCGCAGCTTTTCGCTTTAGCCCGTGATGTACCAACCTTTGTCATTCAATTGGGCCGCAATACGGCCACCAAAGGGCAGGGCGCTTTCCAAGCGCACCAGCAGCAAAAAAGCCGATTGCAGATCGAGGTTGTTAAGGTTTTGCGGCTGTGCTAAGCGATATTTAACCACCCACCAAGTCTCGGGTCGGCTAATATTGCCAACACCTCGGACTGAACGATGAGCTGATCTTGTCCCGTTGCCTCAAAGCCCACACTAAAAAACTGAATGTGCGTATTTGCATTGGTCACGCTTTCTGAGATAAGAGAGATCTCGGGACTTTGAGGGTGGCCCTCCATAATCAAAAGCTTAACCCCATTGCCAATCTCGTGGATCGGGCAAATCAAATAATGGCAAATCCATGATCCTACTAACGCAGATAGGTTGTTGAAAGACATGACACCTCCTTCAAGGGGCTAATATGAACTCTATTTTAGAGCCTGGTATGTTCGTGCGCCATCCGACCCAGCCAGATTGGGGCCTGGGGCAGGTGCAGTCGAAAATCGCGCAGCGCATAACCGTAAATTTTGAACATATGGGTAAAGTCGTGATCGACGCCCGTCATGTTGCCTTGGAATTGGTCTATTTGACATAATATTGCCGCTTGCAATCTACAATCTTAAGTTGCAATTGAAGTACTGGCCTCTGTCAAGAACCCATATTTGGTTGCATTTTGGGTGGATTTTCTTATGCGTTAGGCGAGCGGCACAGGAGTATTGGGGCCTATGACATCTGACGAACCCCATCTGATCTTGCGCCTTGCCAAAGATGCCCAAGATCTAAGCGCCGCGCAACATTTGCGCTATATTGTCTTTGTGAAAGAGTTGGGCGCAGACGGACCCTTGGTTGACCATCAAAAAGAACTTGAGATTGACGCGTTCGATCCATACTTTGACCATCTTTTGCTGATCGATACCCGCAAAGACCCCAATGCGGGCGATCATGTGGTTGGGGTCTATCGTCTGTTGTCCCCCGAAAAAGCATCGGCGAGTGGGCGCTACTATTGCGAAGATGAGTTTGACCTAACGGCACTTAAAGCGTCGGGGCGCAGATTGCTTGAGTTGGGGCGCTCTTGCGTGGCGGCCCCATATCGTGGCGGTGTTGCCATGTTGCGCCTTTGGGCGGGGCTTGCCGATTATGTGATTGCGCAGAAGATTGATGTGCTGTTTGGTGCTGCATCATTCTTTGGCACCAACCTAAAGGCGCTTGATCAGCCCTTCTCTTATCTTTATCATAATCACTTAGCCCCGCCTGCGTTGTTTGCCCGCGCCATCGGCCACACCCGTGCTGAGATGAATGTGATTGCTAAAGATAAGCTTGACCGCAAAGCTGCGATGCTGGGCACGCCCGCTTTGATAAAAGCCTATTTGCGTTTGGGCGGCTATGTTGGAGACGGGGCCTATATTGATCATCGGTTTAACTCGGTTGATGTTTTGTTGGTTTTGGATGCGGGCCTTATGACAGAACGCCAGCGCACCCTTTACGCGCGCAACGCGGGGGCTCAAGATGGATGATTGGCGTTCACAAAGGCCGGCACCCACACGGTTTCATCCGCTTCATTTTATCTTGGGGCTGGTGCGGTTTTTGGCTTTAGTGCTTTTGATCTATGGGGGGGTGGCGCTGATGGTTCTCCTGCGTTTGCTTGAGTTGCCGCTTTTTGGCGCACGCCGCCCTTGGACACCCTTAATCACCCAATTCGTCTGTTTGGGGGCTTTACAAATTTTTGGGCTGCGCTTGCATCTCTATGGGCAGCCCTATTTTGGCCGGCGTTTTCAGCCTGTGACCTCGGTCAGCAATCATATTTCTTGGATGGATATTTTCGTGCTGAACGCCGCCGCACGCAGCTATTTCGTCGCCAAATCTGAGGTGGCAGGCTGGCCAGGGATCGGGCTTTTGGCGCGTGTGACTGGCACTTTGTTCATCAACCGAAAAAAGCAGCATGCCAAGGCCCAACAAGCGTTTTTTAAAAAGCGCCTGTCTTTGGGCCATCATCTGACCTTTTTTCCTGAAGGAACTAGCAGTGATGGGGTTCGCATCTTACCCTTTAAATCAACGCTTTTCGAGGCGTTATTAACAGATAATATTAAGAATGCAGCGATCCAACCCATAAGCCTGCGCTATCAGCCCGCACAGGGGTATGACGCGCGGCTTTACGGATGGTGGGGGGATATGGGGTTTACAGGGCATTTTTGGCGCATCTTAACCACGCCTCAGCACGGTGATGTTTATGTGACGTATCACGCGCCCTTAATGGCGCGCGATTTCCCGAATCGTAAGGCTTTGGCACAGGCGTGCCATGCCAAAGTACTTGCAGGGTTCACCGCCGTTCCTATGTCCTAGGAAATCGGCGCAAGGAGTGTTTTTAGGGCCACAAGAGGATCGCCTTGCCTCCAAATTTCATCGCCGATCCCTAGGAAATCAACCATCGGGCCAAATTGTGCGACAAGCCCAAGGTTCAAAGCCCCTTCGGCTACAATGGGCAGCTCGATCATCTCAAGCCACCAGTCAAACAGTTCAAAACCTGCGCGCTCACCTTGGCCAAGGGGCGTGTCGCCGATCGGGCCAAAGGCCACATAATCGGCCCCCGCTTCGGCGGCATTGATCCCGTCATGGCGCGTGGTACCACAGTAGGCACCAATGATAGCATCATCGCCCAGATCTTTGCGCACTTTGCGTAAATTGCGCGCCCCGTCTGAAAGATGCACCCCATCCAGACCTAGGCGCTCAACCAACATAACATGGTCTTCAATGACCAAAGCTACATCGCGCGCAAGGGTGATGTCGCGCAAAGCATCGGCAGCGCGGCTGACGTGATCTTGGTCCTTGCTGGCCAAAGCCATACGCACGCAGGCGATTTCATGCCCGTCCAGCACTCTCGCCAAGAGATCGGGGTAAATGTCTAGCTCGAAGTTTGGGGGGGTAATTAAATAGATTTGCGGATGATCTTGGTCTGACATGATAGTCCTTTGGCTTTTTTATGTCCTTACCCCATGTTGTGCGCTTTGGCTATGGGGTGATCAAGAGCGATTGTTTGAGGCTTTGGGGCGGCGGCTTGCGTCAGGTTAGATTGCCGCGTAAAAGCGCCCAAATGATAAAAGGTGTGCCATGATCCCCCCTGCTATTATACTTGTGCGACCGCAAATGGGCGAAAATATTGGCGCGGCGGCACGGGCGATGTTAAATTTTGGACTTGAAAATCTGCGTGTTGTTGCGCCTCGCGACGGCTGGCCCAATCCGAAGGCGGTTGCCATGGCATCGGGGGCGGGGCGGCTTTTGGATTTTGCAGGGCCGTTTCTTGATGTGCAGGCCGCGATCGGCGATTGCGATTATGTTTTTGCCACAACTGCACGTGGGCGTGAATTGACCAAACCCATTGTGACGCCTGAACGCGCCATGGAACTTTCGCGTGCTTTTTCTACGCAGGGTAAAAAGGTTGGTATCCTTTTTGGACCCGAACGTGCGGGGCTTGAAAATGATGATGTAGTACAGGCCAATGCGATCATATCTGTGCCCGTGAACCCTGACTTTCCAAGTCTGAATTTGGCTCAGTGTGTGCTGTTGATCGGTTATGAATGGGGCCGACAAACCAGCAAAACCCCGCCGGAAGTCATGGCAATGGCCCGAACCGAATTTGCAACCCGTGTGGAAATTGAAAAGCTCGGCGATCATTTTGAACAGCGTTTGACCGAAACTGGTTTTTTCCGCCCTGCCGAAAAAGTGCCAGGAATGAAAACAAATTTGCGCAATATGTGGGGACGTTTGCCGCTTACACGCGCTGATGTGCAAACGCTACACGGGATGTTACGCCAGATATTTCGCTCCTTTGGCGCAGATGAACAACACCAGGCCCCCGCACCGGGAGGCCCGAAATCTTAGTGCAAATGGTCGCATGCGTCTTTGTCCTCTTGAAGGCATGCGCCCAGCGGCTTAATCTCGCCCTAAGATAGCCTATCGTGGTCTTGGATCATCTGCCGAAAGTCATATCATGCCCCCAAAACGTCCCCTTTTTGAAGAGATTTCAGCCCCAACAGCGCCAAGCCCAAAATATGAAAAAGCAATAAGTGGCGAGCAAAATAACCTGCATCAAGCCGCGAGAATTTGGCTTGCGATGATCTTTTTTTTGGTGGTGGCTATGGTGTTTGTTGGCGGGCTCACACGTTTGACAGATTCGGGCCTGTCCATCACCGAGTGGCGCCCCGTCACTGGGGCATTGCCGCCCTTAAGTGACGCGCATTGGGCGCAAGAGTTTGCCAAATACCAAGCCAGCCCCGAATATCAATTGCAAAATACGGGTATGGATATGGCGTCCTTTCAAACAATCTATTGGTGGGAATGGGGGCACCGTCAATTGGGCCGCGTTGTGGGCTTGGTTTGGGCTATTGGATTTTTGGCCCTTTGGCTTGCAGGGCGGGTTCCCCCCAATTGGGCTGGGCGTTTTTGGTTTTTAGGGGCTTTAGGGGCTACGCAAGGCGTGATTGGTTGGTGGATGGTCTCATCCGGGCTTAAAGGCGCTATGGTGGATGTGGCTTCTTATCGTTTGGCCACGCATCTGGGTATGGCCTTTGTGATTTTGGGCTTTTCTACATGGTTTATTTTGCAGCTGTCACGGCCCGCAGCAGCGCTTCTGGTGGCGCGGCGCACCCGTGAGGGAAAGCTTTACGGTTTGAGCACGGGTTTGACGCATTTGGCTTTGTTGCAAGTGTTGCTTGGGGCCTTGGTGGCTGGGATCGATGCGGGACGTGGCTTTCCCACTTGGCCTTTGATGAATGGGCAGTTTTTCCCGGCCGACGCCTTTTATGTGGCCGGCCGTCCACTTTGGGCCGCTTTTTTTGAAAATGCGGGCTTGGTACAATTTATTCACCGCTTGTCTGGCTACTTTCTATTGGTTTTTGCATTTTTCGTTTGGTTAACCGCCCGTCGCTCGCCCCATCTGGCAACGAGGCGCGCTTTTGGTGCGATGATCGCCATGGTTTTTGTACAAATGACCCTGGGAATTTACACGGCACTTTTGGCTGCGGGCGTGCATATTGCGCTGACCCATCAGGTGGGAGCAGTAGTGCTTTGGGTGGTGATTTTGCGCGCCCGCCATTTGGCGCTTTATCCGCTTGCAGGTTCGATTAGAAAGGGAACGGCATGAGCGCCTATGATCAATTAATGGCCTTTCAGCGCGAAACTGAGGCTTTGGGTGAGGTTGCTGGCCGTTTGGGTTGGGATCAAGAAACCATGATGCCAAAGGCTGCCGCCGATCAGCGCAGCGAAGAAATTTCGGCCCTTGAAGGCGTGTTGCACGCGCGGCGCACCGATCCGCGCCTAAGCGATTGGTTGGCCGCAGCCAGCCCCAAAGATGACATTGAAAAGGCCCAGCTTTTTCATATTAAACGGAGCTTTGATCGCGCAAGCCTGATCCCAGCCGATCTGGCACAGGCTTTGGCGCGGGTGACCTCGGTTGCGCAAGGACAATGGGCGCGTGCTCGCGCCGATAATGATGTGGCCGCATTCCTACCTGTTTTGGCCGAAGTCATCGGCCTGCGCCAGCAAGAGGCCGCGGCCCTGGCTAAGGGCGGTGATCTTTATGATGCCTTGATCGATGATTATGAGCCTGACGCGTCAAGCGCGTCACTTGGAGCGATGTTTGATGCGATGCGTCCACGCCTTGTGGCGCTCCGTACTGCGATCTTGGCGGCCAAACATCAACCTGTAGCCCTGTCTGGGTCGTTCTCATCGCAAGGGCAAATGGCCATCGCCCATAAATTGGCCAGTGCCTTTGGCTATGATTGGAGCAAAGGTAGGCTTGATCTTGCTGTGCACCCTTTCTCGTCTGGTTCGGGGGCGGATGTGCGCATCACTACACGGGTTGATGAAGCTGATCCGTTTAATTGCTTTTACTCAACGATACATGAAGTGGGCCACGCCTGTTATGAGCAAAATATAAGCCCCGCCTTCGCGCTGACCCCACTTGGGCAGGGCGTATCGATGGGGGTGCATGAAAGTCAAAGCCGCATTTATGAGAATCAGCTTGGCCGCTCTCGTGCGTTTACTGGATGGCTTTTTGAGCAGATGACCGAGCATTTCGGTGATTTTGGCATGGCCGACGC
Source organism: Rhodobacter sp. (assembly GCA_003536295.1). Classification (GTDB taxonomy): domain Bacteria; phylum Pseudomonadota; class Alphaproteobacteria; order Rhodobacterales; family Rhodobacteraceae; genus UBA10365. The sequence continues at coordinate 8,198 of DPZQ01000183.1, forward strand.
CGACGCTTTTTATGGGGCGGTTAATAGAGTCAAACAGGGCTACATCCGCACCGAAGCAGATGAGGTGCAATATAATCTGCATGTCATGCTCCGCTTTGACCTTGAGCGCGCGTTGATCAAGGGCGATCTGGCGGTCACTGATCTTGAAGCCGCGTGGAACGACCGATTTTTTGCCGATTTTGGCTTTGCGATTGACCTTCCCGCGCAAGGGATGTTGCAAGATGTGCATTGGTCGGCGGGCCTTTTTGGCTATTTTCCAACCTATAGTTTGGGCAATCTTTACGCTGGCTGCCTTTACGGGGCACTTAGCAAGGAGGTGCCCGACCTTGAATCCAGCTTGGCAAAAGGCCATACAGCGCCCGCAACCGAATGGTTGCACACCAATATCCAGCGCCATGGCAAGACGCATAATCCAAATGTGCTGATCAGCAAAGCCTGCGCAGTTAGCCCATGCCCCGAGCCACTTCTCACCTATCTCGAAAGCAAATTTGGCGCGATATATCGGCTTTGAGAGATCACAAAGTGCCAGGTCACGGGGGGGTAATATGGCTTTTGGCCATCGCGCAGCTTTTGTCTTATGCCTGCTTCTTTTATGTTTTTGCCGCCTTGCTGGTGGCTTGGCAAGAAGATTTGGCATGGGGTACTAGCCTATTTGCTGCGGGGCCGACACTGTCGATCTTGGTCGCGGCGGGGGCCTCGATCTTTGTGGGGCGGGGCATTGATCTGGGCCATAGCGGTCGCTTGATGCCGATCGGCGCGCTTATCGGAGGGTTTTCGCTGCTGTTGTTGGCGTCGATGACCGCGCCTTGGGCTTATTTCGTGGCCTTTGCAGGACTTGGCTTAGCAATGAGCGCCTGCACCTATGAGGCGGGCTTTGCGGTGGCCATTCGCTATTTCGATCAGGGCGCGCGCCGTGCTATTACCAAAATCACTTTGGTGGCTGGGCTTGCCTCGACCCTGTCATTTCCGGCGGGCGCAGCCCTGAGCCATGCTTATGGCTGGCGCACGGCCGTGGTGTTGGCAGCCCTGATAGCGCTTTTTGTGATTGCTCCGCTTTATCTATGGGTTGTACGCCTTTTACCACTAACCTCACCGCGCCAAAGCCAATCTCCCAAAGCGGCTTGGCAAACCTTGCGTGATAGGCGGTTTTGGCATTTGGCGGCGCTCTTTTCTTTGATTAATCTTAATCATTGGATGTTGATTGGCTTTTTGCTGGTTGTTCTTGATGATTTTGGGCTAGTTCCAGCGCTGGCCGTTTTGGCGGCCACCACCATTGGGCCTGCCCAAGTGGCCGGCCGCGCGGTTTTGATGCGGTTTGAAACAGGCGTGAACACCGCACGCGCGATGATATTTACTTTAGCCTATGGCTTTATTGGGCTAATTTTTTTGGCCCTATCCCCCGCCTTTCCCTACAGCGCAATTGGATTTGCGGTCATGCAGGGTGCCTCAATGGGGGTTGTAACTATCTTGCGCCCCACTTTGGTGGCCGAAACCTTAGGGCGCGACAATTACGGGGCCATTGCGGGGCTATTGTCGGTGCCCACGCAAATTGCGTCGGCGCTGTCGACGCTTTGTGGCGCTTTTGTTTTTCACCTGTGGGGCGGGGTAGGGGTGCTTGCACTTAGTGCAGTAATAGTGATGATCTCCCTTGGGCTTGCCAGCGCTGGCTATCGCCGCAGCCTGTCCCTGTAGTGTAACCTTCTTAACCCTGAGGCGTTAATGACCCCTATACTCACCGCCCATGACCTCAACGCCTTTTTAGAGGCCGAAATCCACAATCTGGCCGCAAGCATCCGTGTGCTTGAGTTGCAAGACGATTGGCTTTTGGCGCGCATGTCAGTGTCGGGGTCGCACTTGCGCCCAGGGGGCACAATTTCAGGCCCTGCGCTATTCACTTTGGCCGATGTGGCGATGTATTTGGGTATATTAGCGCATATTGGCATCGTGCCTTTGGCGGTGACGACCAGTGCTTCAATTGATTTTATGCGTAAACCCGCAGGAGGCGTTGATTTGTTGGCGCGCACCCGTTTGTTGAAACTTGGAAAAAACCTTGCAGTTGGAGATGTGGTCATATCATCAAAGGGAAGTGACCTGCCCGTGGCACGAGCTAGTCTGACCTATGCTCTGCCGCAGAAGCCATAGTCTTAGGACTTAGTGGCCTTCGGGGCGGCTAAGGTTTTTGGCTTTGAGAAGTTACCGTCAAGCTGTGCGCCCGCTTCAATACGCAAATCGGCATATTCCGTGTCGGCCTGTACTACGGCGCTAGAGCGCAGCGTCAATGACACGCAAGTGATTTTACCATCAACGGTGCCGATGATTTCAATTGATTCGGCTTTCAGATTGCCTTTGATTACACCAGTCTTAGTAACAGTGATTTTTTCGGCGTTAACCTTACCTTCTAAAAAACCATGAACTTCGACATGGCCCTTGCTGATCAAGTCACCCTTGATTTTGATATCCTGAGATAAAACAGACCGTTGCACTGGTGCATTTTCTTCATCCATCCCTGCGCCTTGAGGCTTTTCATAATCTTGCATATGTGATTCTTACCTATTTTTGTTGACCCTTGCCCCCTAATAGGGACCGAACCGGCCAGGTAGGTCAAGTCGCCGTGGCTTTTAGGGGTTATTTTGCGCTAGGCTTTTAGCCGTATTTGCGCTTCGCGCGAATATCGGAACCTTCTTAAAAACCATAGTCGTGCGCTGGGGTGGGGGCGAATTAGCGCCGCCACTTGAAAGAGGGGCTCATCCACAGACCTCACCAAAAACTGTACTCAAAAACAACCTTTCTAAGGGTAATTCGTTTATTTTCGAAAAAAG
>DPZQ01000195.1 GCA_003536295.1 Rhodobacter sp.
GATAGAAAATTTCGTCCCGGTTCTGCACTGGCTTAACCTTGTATCTTTTGATTGCCATTAACGTTCCTCTTTAAGAGAGTTTTGCAAAATTCATGGCACTCTTATCGGGGGAAAGGACGGTAGATGTTAAAGCAGTGATTTGGGCTGTTTTTCGTTGACATCATACATACAATATCTCCACCGATAATGTTCATGCATGATACAGAATGAAGTAGAGCAGTTGCCTCATAAATCCTTGGATACCCCACTATGACCCCCAAAGTTTTATTGATGTCGGACTTACACATCACTGAGCCAGGCACACATATTGTGGGCCTAGACCCAGTATCCCGTTTCCGACGATGTTTGGACCACGCGGCCCTGCACCATGGAGAGGCCTGCCATCTGTTTTTAATGGGCGATTTGACCCATCATGGCACAGACGCAGAATATGTAATTCTGCGAGAAATACTTAGTGCGCAACCCTTTCCAGTAACCTTAATGCTCGGCAACCATGATCGCCGCGGACCCTTTGCGCAGGTATTCCCCGAGCACAGCGAAGCATTTCAACACGGTCACCAAGATTTCGGCGCAACCCGCATCCTATATCTTGACACATTGGATGAGTATGCCCCAAACAAGCATAGCGGCTTGATGTGCGCAGAGCGTTTAAGCTGGCTGCAAGCACAGCTTGAGGTTAGCCAAGAACCGATGATTGTCTTGGCGCATCACCATATGCTGGCTTCAGGTTTTGATGGTATGGATGAGATCAAGCTCAGCAATGGCCTTGCAGTGGCAGAGATGATCGCGGGCTCGAACCGGTGCCAGATGGTGATCAATGGCCATATTCATCGGACCATATTCAGCTCGTTCAAAGGTGTTTCTCATGCGATGATCAAAAGCCCCTGCCATCAAATGCCCATGATTTTAGGGGCGGGAGCTTCAAGTCTTTCCGTGGCCGAACCCGGTGGTTATGGGCTTTTGTTGTTGGATGCCCAGTCCCCTGTTTTGCATCACGTGGATGTAGACCTGCCAAGCGGGCCAGTCGAATTTGACGCGGCTTCATGATCCCTCAAGCCTAAATACGATGGTCTAAAACTACTATAAACTGTCTGGCGTTAGCGCCTATGGGGCTAATCTTTGGGGCAAAGGGCCTGCAACTCAGTTCCTGAAATGGCGCGGCCAGTTTTGGCCGAAAGCTGCGCAGCTTTGCCCATGGCAACCGCCCACCAGCCATCATCCAGCGTCACCTCTACATGGGCTTTGCCCAAGACCACATCGTAAAAGCGTCTATGCTGGTAATAGGTCGATCCGTTATGGTCACCCGCTTGCAAAAGAGCCACATCAACAGGCACATCTATCCCCTTTGGGCCTGCCGGTTCGCGGGGGCTATAGATCACCTGCGCCACGGGCGCCGGCCCCAAATGCGCGGGCCAAAACCGCCCAGGCCCTGGTACCAGACATTCAAGTTTCCCCGTAGGACCCACGGCAGACAGCTCTTCTTGATACCGTGAACCGTCCGCGAACATGCAAAGTTCGAGCATGGCCCGCAGGCCATTTTCAAAATCAACAATCACATAGGCATTGTCCCAAATATCCGAGGGTTGACCGTCATACCGCTCATCCAAATGATTTACCGCTTGCCCCCCCGAAGCCATAATTCGAACCGGATTGACCCCCGCAATCAGGCGCATCAAATCAAAAAAATGGCAACATTTTTCTACCAAAGTGCCGCCAGTCTTTCCCTCAAATCGGTTCCAGTCGCCAACTTTTTTTAGGAAAGGGTAGCGATGTTCGCGGATGCTTAACATCTTAAGACCTCCCGTCGCACCCGCAACCTCTGAGATAAATTTGGCGACGGCGGGCATATAGCGATATTCCATCGCCACCCAAATTGGGGCCTTATAGCTGTCTTTGAAGTGCTGAAGACGGCCAATATCATTGGCCGAGGTGAAAAGCGGTTTTTCCACCAAAATTGGCAAACTGCGCAGGGAAGCAATCTGTTCCAGTTGACCGATATGCAAATGATTTGGGGCCACTATTAACAGGCAGTTGACATCTTTGTGGCACACCACCTCTTGCAGCGTTTCAAAGAGTTGGGCTTGGGGTGCGATGGTGGCGGCACGTTCGCGCATCTGAGCGTTTGGTTCATATATCGCGACCACCTCCGCGTCTGGCAACAAGGCAATATTGCGCAAATGCTCTTGGCCCATCATGCCGCAACCAATAATTCCGTAGCGCACAGCTTTCATCTTAAAATCCTATTTCAGACGCGCGACGTAGCGCACGTTAGTTGGGTCATACCATGTTTTTGACAGCTCAACGCTTTGGCCATTTGCGTCCCAGCTAATGCGGGTAATCAGCGGCAAAGGGGTTTGGGGCTGATGGGGAAAATCCTGAGGGGCCCAATCAGGTAGCGGGCCTTGACCGACACTGTCTTGGGCGCGGGCAATCCAAAGACCCAATTTTTGGCGATAAAAAAGATAAAGCGATTCCGATAGTTCGCTGGCCAAAATCTCTTTAGCGAAATGCCCGTCTAGCCAAATTTCTTCGACCGCGGCCACCACGCCCGACAAGAAGCGCAACCGACGAATGCGAAACCCGAAAGGGCTGGTGCCAAAGGCGGGCAAGCTTGTATCTTTTTCAAGCCGCACAACATCCAAAACTTTCGCCGTTGGCAACCCACCTCCCGTGGCAAGTTCAATGCGCAACATCGCATATACTGACGCGGGGTCGGCCTTAGCCTGAATATAATTTCCCGAACCTTGCACCCGATCAAGCAAGCCCTTTGAGGTCAGCTCTTTCAACGCTTGGCGCAAAGTGCCAACCGCAATACCCAGATCGCCGGCCATCTCACGTTCGGGCTTTAATTTCTCACCATCAATTAGTCGCCCAGCTGCGATATCGCGGATCAAAAGCTCAGATATTTGTTGATAAAGCGGTAAAGCGCCCGGCTCGGTCATGGGATATTACTCTCGCACTCCAAATTGATACAGTATTGATCTATAACATTTCGAATGCTATGCAAGAAGAAAATACTACAACTGGGAGAGAATCAATGACCATCGTACCGATTACGTCACCTGACCTTGGTGCGGCTGAGGTAAGCTGGTTTTCGGCTTTGTGTTCAGATGACTACCAGTTTTTAGGCGTGCCTGATGGGGCGTTAAAATCTAATTGGGACCATTGCTCTAATATCGTAAAACAGGCGGAGAATTTGGGCTTTCGCAACATTCTTTGCCCCTCATCCTATCAGGTTGGGCAAGATACGCTGTCTTTTGTCGCAGGATGTGCGCCCATCACAGAGGCTATCAATTTCCTAGCGGCCATTCGCTGTGGTGAGGTGCAACCTATCATGCTGGCGCGCACAATTGCGACGCTTGATCATATGCTTAAAGGGCGCTTGACGCTAAATGTCATCAGCTCGGACTTTCCGGGCGAAGTGGCCCCATCGGCCTTTCGTTATCAACGCAGCCACGAAGTGGTTGAAATTTTGCGTCAAGCCTGGACCCGCGATAAAATTAATTATGAAGGCAAAGTTTATAATTTTAAAGATGTTCCTACCGAACCGGCCCGCCCCTATCAGATCAATGGCGGCCCGCTGCTTTATTTTGGCGGCTATTCCCCCGACGCGTTGGAGCTTTGCGGCGCGCAATGTGATGTATATCTGATGTGGCCCGAAACCAAAGAGCTGCTGGCCCAACGGATGAAAGACGTGCATGCGCGCGCGGCAACCCATAGCCGCACCCTTGATTACGGGCTGCGCGTGCATATGATCGTTCGCGACACCGAAGCCGAGGCGATGGAATATGCCGACTATCTGGTCAGCAAATTAGATGATGAATATGGCAAAATTATCCGTGATCGCGCGCATGATTCCATTTCGCTTGGCGTCTCGCATCAAGCACGAGCACGAGAATTGGCTGATCAGTTCGGCTATGTAGAACCGCATCTTTGGACGGGCATCGGGCGCGCGCGCTCGGGCTGTGGGGCGGCCCTTGTGGGATCAACGGATCAGATCCTTTCCAAGATTGAAGAATATCAAAGAATGGGCATCAGGGCGTTTATCTTTTCGGGCTATCCACATTTAATTGAGGCCGCTCATTTCGGCACTAAAGTATTGCCGCAAATCAAGACCTGCTCATTACCCCATGCTTATGGCCGCGTGCCAAACGAACTGCCCCCCACCCCCCTTGGCGCTGGAGTAAGACGATGATGGAACGTGTTAATTTGGGGCAAGTTGCCTTGTCACGGTTGGTTTATGGAATGTGGCGCTTGGGCGACGACAAAGACACCAGCCCAAACTATGTGCAAGCCAAGATCGAGGCCTGCTTGGCCCAAGGTATCACAACCATGGATCAGGCCGATATCTACGGCGGCTATCAGGCCGAAGCGCTTTTAGGGCACGCCCTAAAAGCCGCGCCACATTTGCGCGATCAGATCGAAATCATCACCAAATGTGATATTGTCGCCCCCGCCGGTCGCCATGCGGCGGCGCGCGTCAAATATTATGACACGTCAAAGGCCCATATCAACGCCTCAGTTGAAGCATCGTTGCGCGAAATGGCGATTGAGCATATTGATCTTTTGCTGATCCACCGCCCTGATCCGTTGATGGATGCAGACGAAACGGGAGCTGCGTTAGATGCTTTGGTTAAGTCGGGCAAAGTGCGCGCGGTGGGGGTATCAAACTTCCGCCCTTGGGATTTTACGCTCTTGCAATCAGCGATGAAAAGCACGCTTTGCACCAATCAGATTGAACTTAGCCTTGGGGCAATCGCCCCCTTTAGCAATGGCGACGTGGCGTTTCACCAAGAGCGTCGCATCGCGATGATGGCTTGGTCGCCCTTGGCAGGGGGGCAACTTTTAAGCCAAGGCGGCGGCACTATGCGCTCGGCCCTAACCGCCATTGGCCAAAAAGCCAATGTCGATTGGAGTGCGGTAGCCGTGGCTTGGCTTTTAAACCACCCAGCCCAGATTTTGCCCGTATTGGGCACCAATGATTTGGGCCGGATTGCAGCGATTTCAGATGCGGTTAAAGTGCCTATGGACCGCCAAACTTGGTTTGAGCTTTATACCCTAGCCCTTGGTCACGAGGTCGCATGATGGCAGATGGAGGACACGAAACACAAGATAGTTTCATTCCAAATGACGCGCATCAAAAGCGATTTCGTGCGGCCTTAGGTCAATTTACAACGGGGGTTACGCTTGTGACAACCACAAGTTCTAAAGGGCCTGTAGGTTTTATTGCAAATAGTTTTTCTTCGGTTTCGATCGAGCCGCCCTTAGTGCTTTGGTCGTTGGCAAAAAGTGCGCGTCGCTATGATGATTTTGTAACCGCCCCACATTTTGCCATTCATATTCTGGGCGCAAATGACAATTATTTATTCGAACGCTTTCAATATAATGGCTATAATTTCAGCGCCTTGGACTACAGCGTAAATGCCCAAGAAGTGCCCTTGATGCAAGGGTGCCTCGCTCGGTTTGAATGCGACCTTTACGCCAGCTATACTGGAGGGGATCACAGTATTATCTTAGGCCAAGTTGCGCGTGTCACCGCGCAAAGTGCCGCGCCTATGGTCTTTCATGCGGGCAAACTTGTCGAAGTTACTGACCAACCTTTTGTAAAGCGCTTGCTGGCATGACCGTGATCTCATCCATCATCAATCTTTGGGGCCGCCTAAACGCTGCCTTGCTTTGGGCGGGCCGCGTGGCAGGCGCCTCGGCGGTAGCTTTGATGGTCTTTATCATCATGTTGCAGGTGATTTTCCGCTATTTACTTGATGCCTCATTGGCATGGCCAGAAGAGGGTGCGCGGTTTTTGATGCTATGGATGACGGGGCTTATGGCCCCTTCGGCGCTCAGACGGGGCGGGTTTGTTTCAATCAATATTTTGATCCGCCTTTTGCCGCGCATGGCTGCTTTGGGGCTGCATTTTATCTTGCTGGTGCTAAGTTTAGTTACCATCGGCTTTTGTCTTAAACTGAGTTTTAGCGATGCCACGGGCCTGGGCGGGCGCTTTGCCACCGACAGTCTTTATATGCCTGCATGGGATTTTAGCCAATCCAAACTCCATTGGAAGTCCATGCCTAAATATTGGATGATGATGTCTTTGGTGGTTGGGTTTTCCTTGATGCTGAGCGTGAGTTGCGAATTAATCTTGCGAACGGCAGCCACGCTTCTGGGCTATGAAAAGGCGCTTCACGACATTGGCAATCTTGAAGAAGTGGGGACAGAGTGATGTTGTCATTTTTCCTGCCCCTCTTTTTGATCTTGCTGTTCTTGGGCCTGCCCGTGTTTTTCGGGCTGATTGCAGCGCCTGCGATTTTACTGTTTTTGAACGGCCAAGAACGTGACATCGCGTTGCTTTATCGCAATATCTATAGTGGAATGGACAGTTTTCCACTGATGGCCATTCCCTTCTTCATGCTGGCAGGAGAGGTGATGAACCGCGCCAACATCACCTTGCGATTGGTTGAATTTTCCGAAGCGCTGGTGGGGCATTTGCGTGGCGGTTTAGCGCATGTGAATATTTTATCATCGATGCTTTTTGCTGGGCTTTCGGGCTCGGCAGTGGCAGATGTGTCGGCATTAGGCTCGATGCTGATCCCCGCCATGGAACAGCAAGGCTACCAACGCAAATTCGCAGCGGCCATCACTGCGGCCAGTTCGATTATTGGCCCCATCATTCCCCCTTCGGGAATCATGATTATCTATGCCTATGTGATGGGCGAAAGTGTGGCTGCGCTATTTTTAGCAGGGATCGTGCCAGGTATTTTGATGGGCCTTGCCTTGATGGCGGTGGTGCATTTGATGGCCGATCATTATCAGCTTCCCGCCCGCAAACAGCGCGCAAGCTGGGGGCAACGCGGCACTGCCAGCCTTAAGGCGATCTGGCCCCTACTGGCTCCTGTAATTATTTTGGGTGGAATTTTGGGCGGGATTTGCACCCCAACCGAGGCCTCGGCCATTGCGGTAGTTTACTCGGCCTTTATTGGGCTGTTCGTGATGCGCACATTGAAACTTTCCGACATCCCTGATGTGCTAACCCGCGCGGGCATGACCTCTGCTGTAGTGTTGCTGTTAGTAGGCGCTGCTATGGCCTTTAAGAC
>DPZQ01000148.1 GCA_003536295.1 Rhodobacter sp.
CATCGCAATATCGTCAACACCCATTTCTGCCATGATTTGGGCCGCAACTGACACTTGCCCGACCCCACCATCAATCAACAATAGATCGGGCCACATATCCGACTTACGCTCTGGGTCCTCTTTAAGTAGCCGGTCAAACCTACGCGACAGCACTTCTTTCATCATACCAAAATCGTCAGAATTTGCACCTGCATCAGATTTAATGTTAAATTTGCGGTATTGGCTTTTCAAAAATCCCTCGGCTCCAGCCACGATCATACCGCCAACAGCATTGGTGCCGCTGATATGGCTGTTATCATAGACCTCAATCCGTGCGGGAGGACCATCAAGATCAAAGGCCTCAGCCAGATTTTGCAAGAGCACGTTTTGCGTGGCAGATTCTGACATTTTTCGCGCCAAACTTTCGCGCGCATTGCGGGCTGCATTTTCTACCAAATCGGCCTTTTCGCCACGTTTGGGGGTGATAATTTCGACTTTTCGGCCCAACCGCTGTGACAATAGAGATGTGACCAGATCTTCATTTTCAACCTGATGTGACATGATCAAAAGGCGCGGCGGCTCTTTGCTATCATAAAATTGCGCAACAAAACCTTCTAAAATCTCGCCCTCTTCTGCCCCTGCTCCTGTTTTGGGGTAAAAATCGCGATTACCCCAGCTTTGATGAGCACGAATGAAAAATACCTGTACGCAGGCTTGGCCATTTTCCAAATGCAGCGCGATGACATCGGCTTCTTCCACGCCAGCGGGGTTGATGGTTTGCGCCGATTGCACCTGTGTTAGCGCCTTGATACGGTCACGCAACGCTGCAGCGCGCTCAAACTCTAATGCTTGAGACGCTTCGCCCATAGCGCGGGCCAAATCAACCTGAACCGAAGTAGACTTGCCTTGCAAAAATCGCATGGCATCAGCCACAAGCCGGGCATAATCAGGATCACTGATCCGCCCAACACAAGGGCCAGCGCACCGTTTGATTTGGTAAAGAAGACACGGGCGGGTACGGCTGTGAAATATAGCGTCTGAGCAGGTACGCAACAGAAACACCCTTTGCAATTGATTGAGCGTGCGCGTAACCGCCCCCGCACTGGCAAAGGGGCCGAAATAATTGCCTTTTTCAGACCGCTTACCGCGATGTTTTTTAATTTGCGGAAAATCATGTTCGCTTGAGATCAAGATATTGGGAAAAGATTTATCGTCGCGCAGCAACACATTATAGCGGGGCTTTAGCTGTTTGATTAGATTTTGCTCTAACAGCAGGGCCTCGGTTTCAGTTTTGGTGGTCAAAAACATCATCGAAGCAGTTTCCGAAATCATCCGCGCAATCCGGGCAGTGTGGCCCGTCATGCGCGCATAATTGGACACCCGCACCCGCAGATTGCGCGCTTTGCCCACATAAAGCACTTCTGAGGCCTCGTTTAGCATGCGATAAACCCCAGGCGAGGTGTCAAGCGTTTTCAAATAGGCATGAATAACCTCGGCCCCTTTAGGGGTAGAGATTTCAGTATTTAAAGGCTCGGCTGGTGACCTCACATCAAACTTTCAACTGGGAGACGATTCTTAAAAATGGGCTTGGCCAGTTTAGTCGCCAAAGCAAGATAAAAACTTTCCCCACTTTCTGTGGGTAAGTCAGTGGACAACCTTATTGACACGACGAAAACTCCTTGTTTCTTTGGGCCTTGGTCCTATCGCCTAATTTTTAGGCAAATTTTTAAGTAATTGTTTTTAATGTAAAATTTATTTAAATATGGACAAACTATTGAAATTCAACAAAAATTAATGCGCTTTTGCAACATAAACGTGGCAAAGTGGACAACTTTCAGCGTCAATCCAGGCTTTCGTCTATTCAACTCCCAAAATATCAGGCGTTTTCCATCCTAAATGTTGTCCACCATCGACGCAAATCAGTTGCCCTGTTACGCTTGGCGCATCTAAAAAATAGCCCAAAGCAGCGGTAATATCGGCAGGGTTTGCGCCGCGCCCCAAAACGGTGGCTGCGCGCTGGCGCTCAAAATGCTGGGTGCTTTGGCGCGCCCCTTGTAAAGTTGGGCCCGGGCCTATGGCATTGACGCGAATATCAGGGGCCAAGGCTTGCGCTGAAGTTTGGGTCAGGGCCCATAGCCCCATTTTGGCCAAACTATAGGTCATAAATTCAGGCGTCAGCTTACGCACCCGTTGATCTATCATATTGACGACCATCCCCTGAGACACAGGTTCACCCGCAAGGTCAACTATGGTTTTTGGCGCTTGGGCGGCAAAGGCTTGGGTCAAGACAAAGGGCGCGCGAAGGTTTGATTCCATATGGCGATCCCAGCTTTGGCGGGTAGCGCTGGTCAAACTATCATATTCAAAGATTGAGGCGTTATTCACTAAAAGTGTCAAAGGCCCACCCAAAGCTTCTACCACGCGAGGCAAAAGCGATTGGGTTTGCTCCTCATGAATAAGGTCAGCTTGCAAGGCTACGGCCTTGCGCCCCATCTTTTGGATCTGTGCGACCAGCGCTGCGGCATCATCATGCGAACCCGCATAATGCACCGCTACATCAAAACCGCGCCCCGCCAGATAAAGCGCCATGGCACGACCAAGCCGATGCGCCGCTCCCGTTACCAAAGCCTGCTGTTGCATCTCTATTCTTTCGTGCTGGGGCCACAATTGCAGCCCGTTTTACCAATGATATACCCCCCACATTTGGGGCAAGTCTTTGGTTTGGAAAGGGTGCTTTTTGGCCTCTTGGGTAGGCTTGGAAAACGTAATTTGCCAAACATCGCCATAACGCCCATGGCAATAAGAAAAAGCGTGATTATTTTTAACATCATTATAGGCCAAACCTTGCCCAAAGGGCGCGTTGTTCCAACTCTGCCATCACCGAAGACAGGGCCCGCGCCCCAAGCCGAGACATGAGTGAGCGTTTTTGCCCCATAGGCACCAAGCGCACCTTATGACCGTATAGCTCTTTAAGTTTGGGTACCACATGACCCAAGCCATCAACGAGCCCCATCTCAACCGCTTTTTGGCCAACCCAAATATCAGCATTAAAAAGATCGGCCTTCGCCAAACGCCCCGCACGGCGGCGTTTCACATGTTCAATAAAAGCTTGGTGTATTGGCTCTTGCAAAGCTTTAATTTTGACCTCATCCGCTGGGTTTTTGGGTAAAAACGGGTCTCCAAAGCTTTTTGACGTGCCCGCTGTATAAACGCGCCGCTCAATCCCGTGGCGCTCCATCAGCTCATTAAAGCCAAAACCTTGCGAGATAACGCCGATCGACCCGATGATCGAGCTGGCATCCACATATATATCATCGCCCGCAACCGCCAACCAATAGCCCCCCGATGCCGCAACATCTTCGACAAAGCAATGCACGGGGATTTTCTTCTCGTCAGCCAAGCGGCGAATACGCGCCGCTATCAAGCTGCTTTGTACAGGCGATCCGCCCGGTGAGTTAATCACCAAAGCCACCGCAGCGGGCGTGCCGCGCGTAAAGGCGCGCTCGATCAAAGGGGCCAGACCAGCATCAGTTAGGCCAGACGAAAAGCGACCGGCGCCACCAATAACGCCACTTAAGCGCAAGATCGGCACAAGGGGAGGCTTTTTTAGGAAAGGGATTTTTATCTTCATAAGTGAAACTTAAGCATTACCCGTGCTTTGAACAAGTTAAACCACCAGTGCATTGTCAGATTTCTTGCCTAATTTGACCTTTTCTGAAAGAACAGGCACATGATCGATAAGCTGGAAATGTTCATAGCCCTTGCACAAGAGCGTCACTTTGGCCGTGCGGCGAAGCTTTGCAATGTGGCACAGCCCTCGCTTTCCGCGGCCATCATGCAATTGGAAGAGCAGCTGGGTGTGCAATTAGTGTTTCGTGGTACTCGATTTCAAGGCCTAACTCCCGAAGGGGCCCGAGTTTTGGAATGGGCCCGCAGGATCGTGGGCGATGCTCGTACCATGCGCGATGAGATGCAGTCTTTGCGCAAGGGCCTGTCGGGCAATTTGCGTCTTGGCGTCATTCCCACCGCAATGCCGATTGTTTCAGACCTAACTTCGCCGTTTTTGTTCCAACATCCCAACGTAAAAGTCACTATCTTGGCCCGCTCAAGCGCTGAGATCATGCAAGGGATTGAAGAGCTAACACTAGATTGCGGCATCACCTATCTTGATAATGAGCCCTTAGGCCGCGTCACCCAAGTGCCGCTTTATTCAGAATTTTACTGCCTGTTTGTGGGTAAAAACCATCCGCTTGCGTGGGAAAAACATGTAACTTGGGCGGATCTCGCGGGGCTCAATCTTTGTTTGCTGACAGGTGATATGCAAAACCGCCGCATCATCAATCAACATCTGGCCGAAGCGGGGCTTGATGTGTTGCCCAACGTCGAATCAAACAGTACGATTGTTTTGATCACGCATGTACTTACGGGAAAATGGGCAAGTATTTTACCTCGAAAGTTGGCAGACTTGTTTTCAGACAGCGGGACGGCTTGCGCTATTCCCATTATTGCCCCCGAGGCCGAGCATCTGGTGGGCCTGATCGCTGCACATCGTGAACCCCACACGCCTTTGATCGCAAAGCTGTTGGATGCGGCGCGCAAATTGGGCCGCGTCAAACTCTAAGCACTACATCCGCGCGCGCAGCTTGTCGTGCAAAGCCCCAGGGGCAGCCAAAACACCATAACTGTGCGGTGGGTATTTATTAAAATGCAAGGTCTCGCCTCGTACGTCACTGACCCTTGCGCCTGCGCAAGTAGCAATCAAAGATCCCGCGGCTACGTCCCATTCATTAATATTACCAAAGGCCACCATCGCATCGTGGCGCCCCTCAGCCACTAGGCATAAGCGATACGCGATAGACGAGCGAAAGACACGTTCAGCCTCTGGGACACCCTTTGACCAGTGGCGCGAATCAAAGGCAGCCTTGTTGGCCAGGATCGCCGATCCAGCAATATCTTTTGTGCTGGCCACTGTAATCTCCGCACCATTTTTCATGGCAGGCCCACCCGCAAAAGCACTATAGAGCCGATTGAGCGCGGGCAGATATACAACCGCAGCGGTCGCCTGCCCCTGTCGCGCCACGGCCATTGAAATGGAAAAAGTGGTTTCACCAGCAATAAAAGCACGAGTGCCATCGATCGGGTCGATGATGAAAATACAGTCATCGCCTAGTCGATCGGATTTATCGTCTGTCTCCTCGGACAGCCATCCGTAACTTGGGCGCTCACGGCATAACACATCATGTAAATGGGTATTTACGGCTAAGTCCGCCTCACTTAACGGGCTTTGGTCGGCTTTGTGCCAGACCTGTGGGTCTAGCCGCCAAAAGCTCATAGCAATAACACCGGCAGACTGGGCCGCTTGGGTCAATAGTGTAAGATCATGCCCCTGCAAGGGTCAACCCGTCGATCAAAAGGCTGGGCACCCGCGTTGATAAATGTGCTCGCGTGTCATTACCTGCAACCATTTTGCCCAACATATCGCGTAGGTTCCCAGCCACCGTGCATTCATTAACCGCGTAGGTAATCTCACCATTTTCAACCCAAAATCCGGAGGCGCCACGCGAATAATCACCCGTATTTGGATTGATCGTCGACCCAATCATCGAAGTGACCAAAAGGCCTGTGCCCATCTGTGTCAGGAGATCATCTTGCGCCAAGTTCCCCACCGATAAATCAATATTTGAAGTCGAAGGCTGCGGCGCAGATGAGGTCGAGCGCGTCGCACTTGCGGTGCTTTGCATACCAAGTTTGCGCGCATTTGCCAGATCAAGTGTCCAGCCCAGCAACACGCCATCTTGCACAATGAAACGCTTTTTTGTCGCCAATCCTTCTGCATCAAAGGGCCGCGACCCTGAGGTGCGGCGCCGTAGCGGATCTTCGACCACGTCCATGCCTTTAGGCAAGATTTGACGACCCAAATCTTGCAAAAGCCAGCTGCTACCGCGAGAAATCATCGCCCCGTTCACCGCCGAAAGCAAATGGCCAATCAATGAACTGGCGATGCGTTCATCAAATAAAACGGGGTAAAATCCGGTCTTAGGTTTGCGGGCGCCGCTGCGGGCCAATGCGCGGGCGGCGGCTTGGGCACCTACCTGCTCGGCATCTGGGACATCCGATTGATAAATGCGCGCCTCGCCTGACCAGTCGCGTTCCATTTTGTTGCCTGCCCCCGTAAAAGCAACAGCCGAAATATAGCGCGTACTGCGCCCATATCCGCCCGAAAATCCGTTTGAGGCGGCAAGATAAACATGATTAGTGCTATAGCCAGCAGAGGCCTCGACCTGTGTTATATCGCCAGCAGCTAGTGCCGCCGCTTCGGCCCGGCGCGCGCCTTCTTGCAAGACGTCGGCTTGGGGTTCGGCGCTGTTATCATAAATCTCAAGCGCTGCCAGATCCCATGTTCTGATTAGCTCTGACGGGTCGGCCAAACCTGCGTAGGGATCAATTGGCGCTTCTTTGGCCATTGCAACCGCGCGTTCAGCCACGTCGGCAATGGTGCGCTCTGAAATATCAGAGACGCTAACACAGGCATGACGCCCATCAATCAAAACCCGCAGCCCCAGTTCAATTTCTTCCGAGCGCTGCGCTTGCTCAAGCGCACCTTTGCGTAAAGAGATATCAATCGAACGCCCATCAACCACAATCGCATCAGCCGCCTGCGCGCCTGCAGTTTTGGCGGCATCAAGAAGGGCTTGGGCTAGGGATTGCAATTTTTGGGTCATAAAACAGCCTTTCAAAGCTCACACGTAGTCTGCCTAACAACTAAGGGCAAGGAGTGGTCTAACCCTATTTAATCTGCATCCCATTGATCGCAAGGCCGCGATTGCCGAAATCAACATTGGCGGTCAGATGATCGTCGCCTGCTGCAGGCCGCAAAAAAAGGCCCATCATCATGCGCAGGCCCATCTCACCATCTTGGGGTATGAGTTGTGCTGCAAGTAACGCATCGAACATGGCATTCACGCCGTAAAAATCTGCAGTGATCACGCCTTCTTTTGGAACTGTTTGCACGGCAATTTCCGCACTTGGGTCGGCATCAAATGACAGCGATCCACTGGCGGTCGCGGTGGCCCCAAGCGCTGCAATCGACAGATCGCGCAGCTCAATATCACGCAGTGCAAAGGGCAATGCTTGGGATTGAAGGGAAGCGTCGCGCGCGACACTGTCGCTTAGGTCACTTGTGACTAAGACATGGCCACCAAAATCAATATTAACCCCCATCGGGTCGCGCGGCAGGGACATTTTTGGATCAGCCAGCTCCCAAAGCTCGGGCGAGAGGGTAATCCCTTGTATGCCAAGCCCCAGTGCAAACTCTTGGGGGGTGGGCGCTGGCGTAAAGGGCCAGTTTAGGTTAAAGTTACTACGGTCAGCACGATAGGTCGCCACGGCAAAGGGCATCCCTTCCAGGGTAATGGTGGTCTCTTGCGGGCCGTTTTCGCCCAAAATCCACAAGTTGCGACCATCACTGCGCAAAGACATAGACCCCGCGTCCGATGATGTTTTCATTTGAAAGGATTGACCTTGGTCTATGCCCTCAAACTGCGACTGTGCGCCGCTTAGGTTAAATTGCCAATCCTGTTGTTCCTGTGTTTGATTTGTGGTGCCTATTACATCAGTCATATTGACCAAATAATTCATATGCGACTGGCTTTCAAAAACGGTCAGTTTGGCTGCCACGGCCAGATCAGAAATCGACAAAAATGTGCTTTGTGCGCCGTTATTGTGGCTATTATCCAAATGCGTGGCCGTTAGGTCGCGCGCCTTAAATGCAAGGCGCCCGGCAAGTGCTGCAACATCCATGTCATTAATCGATAACAGATCAAAATCCAGCTCCGGGGCGGTGGTGAGATACAGCGTTTCACCACCTTTGCGGCTGATTTTTTGGCTAAAATTCGGATGTTGAAAAACTCCTCCTATCGTAGTCGGGGGCGCACCCTCTTCTGGGGTTAGCCGCAAGGTCAGTTGGTCCTGGTCGGACAGCGTCAAAAGGACCTCCTCGCCCGCTTGGCGCAGCGCCATCTGACCTAGGTCAAGCGTCAAGACAAACTGTGGTTGTTCAAACCGCAAGACCAGATTTCGAACATCCAGGTCTTGTCCTCCCGTTTGAGCGACGTTGCCCAGCAAAGTGACGCCCTCTTCCGCGGCGACGCGATTTTGCCAATCTTGCCAGACCTGTGCAGGCGTAATCTGTGCATAAAGGGGGTACGCAGCTAAAAACAAAACGGTGAGTGAAAGTTTCATCAGAAATTTTGGTAGCCTGCGCATTTTCATAGCCTTTAGTTGATGGTAAGGTAATCTACAGTCTATGATGGGTCTTCCCATGGTCAAGTCAAATACACTTTTTCTAGGGAAACTGTTCAAATGATCCAGGATTTGCTTAATCACACCATTGTCATTACAGGCGCAAGCATGGGCATTGGGGCAGCCACGGCATTGGAATGTACCGCACGCGGCGCAAATGTCGCCCTTTTGGCACGTTCATCCGATAAAATAGAGGGGCTGGCCGCGCAAATCGGTAGCAAAGCAATGGCACTGCCGCTTAATGTGGCTGATGCTGCCGCTTTTTTCCAGGCCATTGACACGGTCACCGAACGTTTTGGGCCGATAGATGCTTTGATCAATAATGCAGGTGTCATCGAGCCTATCGCCCATCTGGTTGATGCCGACCCATCCGCTTGGAGCCAGGCCATAGATATTAACCTCAAAGGTGTTTTTTATGGCATGCGGGCGGTCATTCCGCAGATGCGCGTGCGGGGCAAAGGCACGATCATCACTGTTTCAAGTGGCGCGGCCCATAGTCCCCTTGAGGGGTGGAGCGCTTACTGCTCCGCTAAAGCGGGTGCGGCCATGCTTACCCGCGCAGCCCATCTTGAAGAAAGCCCCTACGGGCTGCGCATCATGGGCCTGTCACCAGGCACCGTGGCCACGCAAATGCAAGTTAAAATTAAGGCCAGCGGCATAAACCCGGTCAGCACACTTGCCCCCTCAGACCACCGCCCTGCAAGTGCCCCAGCGCGGGTCTTGGCGTGGATGTGCACCCCCGCAGCCGATGCCTATTTGGGGCAAGAGTTGGCATTAAACGACGCGCACATTCGCCAATTGGCGGACTTTGATTCCAAATAGGTGGTGTTGGTTAACGGCCCACAACACCTTTAACCCACAGCATAATCGCTTGAAGGTCTGGGACGATCTCTTGCCCAATATCGCCTATAAAGTCTTGAAAGTTTTGTAAACTTTCGGGTCGCACCATTACCAAGACAGGAACCTCTTCCTCAAGCGCCATTGCGATCGCAGGACGAAACCCGCGCCCGTCCACTTCTTGCTTACCAAATTTATTGATGATCAACATATCACTTTTTTGTTGAGCGAGACTGGTCATGACAAAGCCCACCGCCTGCTCAAGTGCGCTGGCATTGAGGCGGCAGCCTTTGGACATTGGGCCCAGATCTTGACTAATCAATAGCTGATCGTTGGCGCGCAGAATTTCCAAAACCATCTCACAGCGGTCGGCCCCTTTTGCCAGAGGGTTATGTTGTACCACCCCTGCCAAGCTGAGACCCAACTTGCGCATCTCTTGCGCCGCTTGCACCAATAGATCATCGCCAGATATGATCTTTGGTGGCACTATAAAGCCTAAATCCATCGACTAATTCCCATCCAAACCTGACAGACCCCTTGAAAAGCCTGCGCCAAGACTACAGTGTGTTGTCAATCAAAGAAAGCACTCAAAATGCCCAAACTTCCCATTTTACCAAATCCTAAAGATCCCAGATTGACCAGAAAAGTGACTGGAATTGACCATTTAGGCCTGCCCACTGAAATTTCAGTGGTCGAAGAACGACCACTGACAATTTACCTAAACAGCCAAGAAATCGTGACTGCGATGACGATTGGTGATTATCCTGAATATTTGGCGGTGGGTTTTTTGCGCAATCAAGGCATGCTTCTGACAGATGATGTAATTACCCAAATCGATTATGAGGAAGATATTGAAACGGTCGTGGTGCGTACACAGAGGCGGACCTCTTATGAGGAAAAAATCCGCAAGAAGACCCGCACTTCAGGTTGTGCGGTGGGCACAGTTTTTGGTGATATGATGGAGGGAATCAACGGCCTTACCCTTCCACAAACGCAAGTACGTAGTAGTTGGCTTTATGCTTTGGCAAAACAGATCAACATGACCCCGTCGCTTTATCTTGAAGCAGGCGCCATCCACGGCACGACCCTATGTTTCCAAGACCAACCGCTGGTCTACATGGAAGATGTGGGGCGGCATAATGCAGTGGATAAGATCGCAGGATTTTTATTTTTAAACCAAATGCCGTCGGCCGATAAAATTCTTTATACTACAGGACGTCTGACGTCTGAGATGGTAATAAAAACTGCGCAGATGGGGATACCTGTCTTGGCCTCGCGTTCGGGGTTCACCGCTTGGGGGGTTGAGATTGCCCAAAAAGTCGGCCTGACCCTGATCGGGCGCATGCGGGGGCAAAGATATGTCTGTCTGGCGGGCAATGATCGGTTGCTGCGAGACGCTAATATTGATGCGGCCGCGGATGAGGGCGCGAAACACCGTCGCAAAGGGGCGCAAGACGATGTCTAATCCCTATGCATTTACCGATCATCCACACACCCCCGCCGTAATTTTGGCAGGCGGTCTGGCCACGCGCATGGGTGGTGGCGATAAGGGCTTACTCTTGGTTTCAGGCGAACGATTAATCGACATCGTCATCGCACGGCTAGCCCCGCAGTGCCAGCCTTTGGCCATCAATGCCAACGGTGACCCTGAGCGGTTTACTGAATTTGGACTGCCCATCTTGGCCGACCAAATCGCAGATTACGCGGGCCCTTTAGCGGGCGTTTTGGCTGGCATGGATTGGGCCGCGTCACTTGGGGCGGATCATGTGCTGACGGTGGCCGCCGACACACCCTTTTTCCCGACCGACCTGGCACTAAAACTGCGCCAGGCGGGTCAAGAGACGGGTCTGGCTTTGGCCGCAAGCCCCGATGCAGAAGGTAAAATTTGGCAACACCCAACTTTTGGTATTTGGCCCACGGCGCTGCGCGATGATTTGCGCGCGGCCCTAAACTTGGGCTTGCGCAAAATCGTGCTTTGGACGCAAAAGCACGGCGCAGGTCAGGCGGTTTTTTCAAATGATCCTTTTGATCCTTTTTTCAATATCAATAGCCCCGAAGATGTAATCACTGCAGAGAAATTGGCGACATTAATATGAATATTTACGGCGTTACGGGTTGGAAGAACTCCGGTAAAACCACTTTGGTTGAACGCTTAGTTCAGGAATTGGTGGAACGCGGGTTGCGGGTATCGACCCTTAAACACGCACATCATTCCAGCGATGTTGACCACAAGGGCCGCGACAGCTTTCGCCACCGGGCTGCGGGCGCGTATGAAGTGCTGCTAGCCACCCCAGCCCGATGGGCCTTGATGCATGAATTGCGTGGAGCAGAAGAACCCCCATTAGAGGAGCTTTTGGCTAAATTAGCTCCCGTCGATCTGGTTTTGATTGAAGGGTATAAATCATCTAACCACCCAAAGATTGAGACTTTTCGTCATGAGGCCGGTCACGAACTTATGGCCCCCCACAATCCCACAATCCGCGCCGTAGCAAGTGATATGGCACAGCTAGACACACAAGTGCCCCTTTTTGATCTTAATGATATCAAAGGCTTGGCGAATTTTATCTTATCAGATGGGACCCTCGATGTTTGACTTAATCTTAATCTTACATTGGCCCGTGCAGTCACCAAAAGCACCTGCAAAACGACTGAAATCCCTAATTTGGGTTGCTAGTGTCTCACG
>DPZQ01000156.1 GCA_003536295.1 Rhodobacter sp.
CAGCCATATCAGACATAACAACATCTGCAGGCCCGCCCAACCAGCTTTTCACTAACATATCTGCATCATTATCTAAAAAGTCCAGCTGATGGATCTGCGCGCCAGCGATAGGGTCAACCTCTTGGAGGTCAACGCCCAGCACGGTGCCTTTTAACTTGTTTTTCTTTTCACCCAAAGCATTCACGCGAGTAACAGCTACTTGACACCAACCGCCCGGCGCACAGCCTAAATCAACCACCCGTACACCTGGCTTTAGAAATTCAAACTTGTCATCCAATTCTAAGATCTTAAAAGCGGCCCGACCACGGTATCCATCTTTTTTGGCGCGCACCACATAGGGGTCATTAAGCTGTCGTTCCAACCAGAGGGTCGAAGAAAGTTTTCGCCCTTTAGCGGTTTTCACCCTCACCCGCAACTCGCGTTGCCCCCTGCCTGAATTGGGCTTATCGGTTGGTTCTTTACTCATGAATCTGGTCCGTCTTCTAATACGCCGTCTGCGCTCATTTGCGCGTATAGCAAACCTTCCCGCAAACCGCGATCCGCAACTGAAAGTTTATTTGTCGGCCATATCCGCATCAATGCCTGCAAAATGGCGGCCCCCGACATGATCAGCGTATTACGATCGCGCCCAATGCGCGGATCGTTGCGCCGCCCTTCGGGCCCTAGGGCAAGATATTCGCGAATAACAGCCTCAATTTGAGCCGAAGTCATAGAAAGGCCGTCAACTTTAGTACGATCATAACGTCGCAACCCAAGAAATGAGGCCGCAACAGTTGTCACAGTACCCGAGGTGCCGATGATTTGAAACCCTTCAACCGCAGTAGCGCTTTGATAGGGAATGAAGTCCGCCAAATGCTCTTCAAAAAGCCAGCTCATCAGGGCAAAGCGTGCCCCGTCATCGGTCACATCGGAAAATTGGTCTTTAAGCGTTGCAACCCCTAACGGCACCGAGATCCAATCCACCACTTTGGCGCGCGGTTCTTGGCCCGCGATATTGGGCAGCTTGTCGCCAAAACCCGCATGAAGGCGCATGATGGAGCGGGCGCGCTCTTTGGGGGCCACGTCTGAGAGGTCAATCCAGACGAGCTCGGTCGAACCCCCGCCTATATCAACCACCAAAAGCCGTGTGGTGTCATGCACCACCAAAGGTGCGCAAGAAATCACCGCCAACCGCGCCTCTTCTTCTGCGGGAATTACCTCAAGTACAAGGCCAGTTTGGCGTTTGACCTGACGAATGAACTCAGTCGAATTATTGGCGCGCCTGCACGCTTCTGTCGCAACCAAGCGCATATTCTTGATGCCGTGGCTTTTAATTTTGGTCTGACATATTTGTAGTGCTTGCAAAGTACGCTGCATCGAGGCACGTCCCAATAGCCCCGACACTTCCAACCCATGGCCTAGCTGAACCGTGCGCGAGAAACTGTCGACTACATCAAATTGGCTGCCGCGCGGACGCGCGACAAGCATGCGGCATGAATTAGTTCCCAAATCCAAAGCGGCATAAAGCTCGCCTTGTTTTGGGCCTTGCGGGGAAAGCGGTTCTGCAAGCGGACGGGGGGCTTTGTAATAGCGCCTACGCCGCGAGATCGCGCCCCCCCCTTTGGGACGCTCGGGCGTCATTTTACGCCCTCCATATTTGTGTTGTCCCATCTGTAGACCTCAAATATGTCGCACGCAAGCCCCCGCTCGAAGCAGAAAAGGCGTATGCAATGACTTGCCAAGTCGGTCAGACCGCATACCATGTCGAAAATCGACATAAGATTGTACAGATGCCTGCGTAAAAGAACGCACCAAGAGAAGGAATCAACTATGCCTGACGTAACCATTGTTTATTGGCGCGACATCCCAGCCCAAGTGATTGTTGGCAAGGGAAGATCTGCGTCCAAGGTTCAACTTTCTGAACGGTTTGAGCAGGCAATCGATCGCTGTGCCATGAAAGTCGGAGCTAAAGACGCTGACGCCTACATGGCCGAATGGCGCAAAGCCCCCCCCTATACCGTCGAGGGCACACCCGACGCCGTGGCCGCTCAAGTAGCATCAGAGCTTGAAGCAAGCTATGATGTGGCGAAATTAAAAGTTTTAATTGACGCCGAAGGGCGCGCCTTAAGTTAGGAAACACCATGGCCTTGTTCAACTTTCGTTTAAAATCTGACGCCCCCATCGCAACACCTGCCGCGATCGAGGCGCTTTTGGCCAACTACTCGATCGAGGTGATGCCGCGCACAGCAGAAAAAGTCGAAGATTTCCGCGCCTTGTTGCCCCAAACGACGCGCGTCTATATCGCCCATATTGATGGCACTCCGATCGAAGATATGGTTGCCACCGCAAAACGCCTCAAAGATCAGGGTTTTACCGTGATGCCACATTTTCCAGCCCGTATCATCAAAGATAAGGTCATGCTGGAAGAGTGGATTTCGCGTTATCAAAACGAAGCGGGCGTGCGTCAAGCCTTGCTTTTGGCCGGCGGAGTAGCCCAGCCACATGGGGTGTTCAACAGCTCAATGCAACTGTTGGAATCGGGAGCTTTTGGTGATTTTGAACGCGTTCACATCGCTGGTCACCCCGAAGGAAACCGTGACATTGATCCCGACGGCTCCGACAAAATGGTGATGCAAGCGCTGCACTGGAAACAGTCTTTTTCCAAAACCACCGACGCCAAAATGGCCATGGCCACCCAATTTTGTTTTGAGGCCGATCCCGTGATCGCATGGGCCAGCCGATTGGCAGCCGAAGGCATTGATTTGCCAATTCATATTGGCGTGGCGGGCCCTGCCAAATTGCAAACATTGATAAAATTCGCCATTGCTTGCGGTGTTGGGGCGTCGCTGCGCGTTCTGCAAAAGCGAGCAATGGATGTGACAAAGCTTTTGCTGCCCTATGAACCAAATGATTTCATAGCTGCATTGGCCTATCATAAAGCCGCGCATCCTAACTTTGGAATAGAAGCCGTGCATTTCTTTCCCTTGGGTGGTATCAAGCCCAATGCACAATGGGCAATCGACAATGGCGGTGCTTCAGGCGCGGCTGCACTTAACTCTTAAAGGGCTCTTATGACACGCACCGTAATTGAATCAAAAACAAAAACCGTCACAATCGGCTTTGACGAGCCTTTTTGCGTTATTGGCGAAAGAATTAATCCAACAGGCCGCAAAAAACTGGCCGCCGAGCTGGAAGCGGGCAATTTTTCAACGGTGCTGCGCGACGCAATAGAGCAAGTAGCCTGCGGCGCGATGATCTTGGATGTGAATGCGGGCGTGGTTTACAACTCAAACCCCAACCCAAATGAAACCGAACCACCTCTGATGGCGGAAATGATCCGTTTGATCCAAGGCATCGTGGATGTGCCTTTGTGCATCGATAGTTCGGTTCCAGGGGCCCTAGAGTCGGGTCTAGCCAATTGCGAAGGGCGCCCTTTGCTTAATTCCGTCACAGGTGAAGAAGATCGGCTTGAGTTGGTTTTGCCCTTGGTGAAAAAATATAATGTGCCCGTTGTGGCAATTTCAAATGACGATACAGGCATCTCAATGGACCCTGACGTGCGCTTTGCGGTGGCTAAAAAAATTGTAGAACGGGCCGCCGACTTCGGCATTCCAGCCCACGATATCGTTGTTGACCCATTGGTCATGCCCGTGGGCGCTTTGGGCGATGCGGGGCGGCAGGTCTTTACCTTGGTGCGGCGTTTGCGCGATGAGCTTGGAGTGAACACAACCTGCGGCGCGTCAAACATCAGCTTTGGTCTGCCCCACCGGCACGGAATCAACGCGGCCTTTTTGCCGATGGCCATCGGAGCAGGCATGACATCTGCGATTATGAACCCCGTGCGTCAGGTTGAAATGGAGGCCATTCGCGCCGCAAATTTCTTGATGAACCATGATGCTAACGGTGGCGAATGGATCCGTTTTGCCAGGGTAATTGACGCTGTAGCCGAAGGGCGCAGCTTTGCAGAAGCCTCGCTTGAAACAGGTGCCGCCAGTGGGCGCGGCGGACGTTCGGGGGGGCGCGCAGGGCGCGCACGTGGATGATTATAGAAATATAAATCAATATATTGACGTGCTAAGTTAATCTTAAAGTTTAACTTTGCGCGTCAATGACAATCGACAAAAGCCAAGACGAAAACCCATCGGCGTCGGGATGTGATGCGGGGCCATTAGGCCGCAAAAGGTGAAAGCCTTCGCTGACAGGCAGGGCAAAATCAAAAGGGGCCAGCAAACGTCCCGATTGCAAATATTGTGCACAAAGTGAGCTGCGCCCCAACACAACCCCACCCCCATGCGCAGCCACCTCAAGCGCTGTGGCGGATGTGTCCATATGAAGGCCCGCACTTGGGTCAACCGTTTCCGCCCCCGCCGCCGACAGCCAATTCCCCCACCCTTCTTGATAGCCAAGCACATGTAAAAGCGTGTGATGCGCCAAATCATTAGGCGCGTTTAAAAGCCCAGAGGCCGCCATGTCTGGCGTACAAAGTGGGATCAGCCAATCATTGGTTAAACGCTGCGAAATCAGCCCCGCATCCGAGCCCAATCCATATTGAATCTCAAGATCAAAACGGTCGTGATCATAGCTATCATTCCAAACACTTGAGACAATGCGCAAAGGCTTGTCACTATTTTGCTCTATATACTGCGGCAAAAGCGGCGCTAAAAAATTGGTCGCAAAAGACACAGAACAACGCAGCGTAAGGGCTGGGTTCTTGCGCCGCCCAAAAACCTCATTGGTGCCGATTAAAAGTCTATCAAACGCATCGCGCACTTTGGGCAAATAGGCCATACCCGTCTTGGTCAGAACGAGGCTCCGGGGTCGACGCTCAAACAACTGATGGCGCAAGTGAAATTCCAGGGATTTAACCTGTTTTGAAATGGCCGCTTGGGTCAAATTCAACTCATGCGCGGCATCCGTAAAGCTAAGATGGCGTGCGGTAGACTCAAAGGCGCGCAACCAGGTCAGCGGCGGCAGGTTTGGTTTGTTCATTGCCCATCCTATGCATAACTAAAACAGGGTCATTGCCCCTGAATAACTCGTTTGACGCGAACAGACCAGAGGCGTTTAGTGCCCCAAATTCAGGAGGCACCATGCTAGATATTCTACCACCCGCAATCACGCGCACATCGTTTAATGTCTTCCCCACGGCGCGCCTGCGCCCCTCGCCTTTTTATGAAAGTGCGGTTGCAGAAGGGATGGTCTCGGCCAGCATTTATAACCGTATGATTATGCCTACGGGCTACGGCGACCCGATGGCGGAATATTGGCGCATCATCCAAGGCGTATCGCAATGGGATGTGGGGGTTGAACGTCAGGTACAAATCGAGGGCGTTGATGCCGCGGCTTTGGTACAAATGCTTACGGTGCGCGATGTCTCAACCTGCGCCGAGGGTCAGGGCAAATATGTGCCTATTTGCAATCACCAGGGCACGCTGATTAATGATCCTATTTTGCTTAAACTCTCCGATCAAAAATTCTGGCTGTCGATTGCCGACAGTGACGTGTGGCTATGGGCCAAGGCAATCGCCGCCGAGCGCAGCCTAAAGGTTGAGGTGACCGAACCGGACGTCTCGCCTATGGCAATACAGGGGCCTTTGGCGGAAGATGTCGTGGCCTCTGTTCTGGGCGACTGGGTGCGGAATTTGAAATACTTCTGGTTTAAAGAGACGGAGCTTGATGGCATTCCAATTGCAGTTCAGCGATCGGGGTGGTCAAAGCAAGGTGGATTTGAAATTTACCTGCGCGACGGCACCCAAGGCACCAAACTTTGGAATATTTTCAAAGAAGCAGGCCAGCCTTGGGGCATTGGCCCAGGCGCCCCTGCCACCGCCGAGCGCACGGAAAGCGGCCTTGTCTCGGTGGGGGCTGACACAGACGATCAAACCAACCCCTTTGAGGTACGCTTAAATAAATATGTAAATCTTGACCTGCCAGATACTGTTATTGGTATTAAAGCCCTGCGCGAAATTGCAGCCCAAGGGGTCAAGCGCCATCAATTAGGCTTGGTGTTAGAAGGTGAGCTACCCGAGCCTTTGGGTTTTCACCGCGAAGTAATCACCCATGAAGGGGCCTTTATTGGTGAGATGACCAACTGTGTTTGGTCGCCGCGCCTGCAAGCCAATATCGGCTATGCGCTGATCGCCACCCATGGCCGCATCGGCGACACGGTCACCGTTGCGCGCAAAACCGGGCCCGTTTCAGCCAGATTGGTTGATTTGCCGTTTTTGTAAGCCTATCGTGCGTTAGGGGGAATTATGCTGCAAAACTTTGAAGATCATCCGAAAACAGCCGCAAATTTTGTTGCGCTTAGCCCTATCTCATTTCTGAAGCGCGCCGCACTTGTATATGGGGCGCGCCCTGCCCTAACTACGGGCCACGAAAGCCGCACTTGGGCCGAAGTGAGCCAACGCTGCCGCACCTTTAGCGCGGCCTTACAGGCGATGGACATCGGTTTGGGCGATACGGTGGCTGTACTTTTACCGAACTCGGCCGCACTTTTTGAGGCACATTTTTCCGTGCCCCTGGCGGGCGCGGTTTTAAACACGATCAACACACGGTTAGAGGCGGAAACAATTGCATATATTCTGGTCCATTCAGATGCAAAACTGCTGATCACCGATCACAGTTTTGCAAAACTGTTGAAAACAGCCTTTGATATTTGTCCTAAAATTCCTGTGATCGCCGTCAGCGCTTCAGGCGTGCCGTTGCCAGAGTTTGCCCAATATGATTATGAAACGATGGTCAGCGGCCAAGCAGCACCTGACTATGTTTTGCCGCAAGATGAATGGCAGGCGCTGGCGCTAAATTATACCTCTGGGACATCGGGTCGACCAAAAGGTGTGATTTATCACCACCGCGGCGCTTATTTGATGGCCATGTCCACGATTGCGGCCTGGTCTTTGCCGCAAAACCCCACCTACCTGGCAGTGGTACCTATGTTTCATTGCAACGGCTGGAACCATCCTTGGGCGATGGCTATTCTCGGGGGCCATATGATCTTTAGCCCCGATTACGCGCCTGAAACGCTGCTTGATCTGATGGAAACTAAAGCAGTTACGCATTTTGGCGCGGCCCCTATTGTGTTGCAAATGATTGCCGAATGTGATGCGGCAAAAGCGCGTCACTTCTCCCCGCCCATTCAGGTGATGACCGCAGGCGCCCCACCGCCCCCCTCAGTGTTGGAGCGCGCACGCGCTTTGGGCTTTCAGGTTATGCAAGTCTATGGGCTGACCGAAACCTATGGGCACATCGCCCAATGTCTTTGGAACGAAAACTGGGGCGACCTACCCCCCGCCGAATTGGCCAAAAAGCAAGCCATGCAAGGCGTGCCATTTCCCATGGTCGAAGAAATCGCGCTGATTGATCGCGAAACGAAAATCCACGCCCCTAAAGATGGTAAAACCATAGGCGAAATTGCCATACGCTCGAACACGGTGATGAAGGGCTATTATAAGGACAAAGAAGCCACCGCCCTTGCTTTTGAAGATGGCTGGTTTTGGTCTGGGGATGCAGCCGTGCAGCAGGATGACGGCTATTTGCAGATCAAAGATCGGCTCAAAGATGTAATCATCTCGGGCGGTGAGAATATATCATCGGTTGAGGTTGAGGCCGTCTTGCACCGTCATCCGGCGGTTGGCGTGGCCTCGGTTGTGGCCCGGTATGATGCTAAATGGGGCGAAGTGCCTTGCGCCTTTGTTGAACTGCGCGCGGGTCAAACGCTAACCGAAGATGCGCTGATCCGCTTTTGTCGTGACCATTTGGCGGGCTTTAAGGTACCCAAATCCGTGATATTTGAACCCATCCCCAAAACCGCCACAGGCAAAATCCAAAAGTTTCAACTGCGCGAAAGGGTGAAGCAAATTTTCACGCCAAACGTTTAATGGCGACTTATTTGAATTTAAGAAATCTGTTTTGGATTTTATTTTACTTATCTATTTCAATTTCTTGGATAGCTTTATTTACGCAAATATCGGCCAATAATTTGATCGATTTGCCGCGCGCACTTTGGCAAGGTCTGTGCCTTTCAGCACAAGAGGTGGACTATCTCAGCTTATGGAAAATGTGGCTTTTAATGGCAGCGGCTATGATGCTACCCAGCTTTGTGCCAGCACTGCGGTGTTTTTTAGATCTGTCCCATGCCAATGCCAGCACACCGCGCGACGCTGTGGCTATGGTGATGGGTTATGGGGCGATTTGGGCCCTTGCCGCGGCCATGGGTGCCGGTTTGCAACAGATCCTGGCACAAAAGGCGCTTCTGTCGCCGCTGGGCGCTAGCCTTTCGACACTCCTTACCAGCGTTCTTTTTGGCGTGGCAGGAGCCTATCAATTCTCGCACCTCAAAGCCGCTTGCTTGGCAAAATGCCGTATGCCGCTGACGTTTTTTCTTCAGCGCTGGACCAAAGGGCCCACACGTGCTTTCAAAATGGGGACAGAACTTGGCGTGATTTGTTTTGGCTGCTGCTGGGCCTTGATGTTGTTGGCGTTTGTGGGAGGCACGATGAACCTTTTATGGATGGGGGCCGCCACCCTTTTCATGAGTTTGGAGAAACTACCCCAGCTTGGCAAATTCACCACCAAGCCCATGGGCATTTTACTTTTAGGCGCTTCTGCCTATACGATCTTAAATCAACTATGGCCGTGAAAGGACCTGATATGAAACCACAATTGCCAGACTGGGCGCTTAAGGGCGAGTTGATCTTAAACTGTAACTGCACGGTCTTTTGTCCCTGCGTTGTCAGCCTTGGCAAACATCCGCCCACCGAGGGCTATTGCCAGGCTTGGGTCGGGGTACGAATTGATACAGGCCATTTTGATGGCGAAGACCTTTCGGGCCTTAACGTCGGGCTTTTGATGGATATTCCAGGTAATATGGGTCGCGGCAATTGGAAAGCAGCCGCCTATATTGATGAGCGCGCAGGCGAAAAAGCCTATGATGGGTTGATCAAAATTTTTTCAGGCCAGGCGCGTGGCACGACGGGGCTTTTCGCGCTGATGGTGTCAGAGTTTTTGGGCGCAGAGCGCGCGCTTGTCACTTATGAAACTATCGGAAAAACCCGCCATCTAACCGTGGGCAAAAAGATCATCGGGGCTGTAACGCCGATCGCGGGAGCCAATGAAGATCAAGAGGTTGTAGTATCCAACACCGGCTATTGGATGGGGCCAGACATCACGATTGCTCAGGCCGATAAGGGGCGTGTGAGGGCCTATGGAAGGGTCTGGGATTTTGAGGGTCGTTCAGCAGAGATTTGTCAAATCGACTGGCACGGCCCCACCTAGCCCGCCCAGCCAGTAAATAGATCAGATTTGGGGGCGAAGCGCCCCCATTTTTGTTAAATTGACGAAACAAACCCATAACCTGCCGCGAACAGGACTTGCAGGTAGGCGCTTTCACCGTAAAAGAAACCAAAGAGATGAGGTCGCCATGAACGAAGATGCTTTGGTTGTATTCACCCCCTCGGGCAAACGAGGACGTTTTGCTTTAGGAACACCTATTTTAACAGCTGCCCGCAAATTGGGTGTTGATTTGGATTCCGTGTGTGGTGGGCGTGGCATTTGCTCAAAATGCCAAATTTCGCCTGGTGTTGGATCTTTTCCAAAACATGGGGTGACGGTCAGCGCCGAGGCGCTTAGCCCGTGGAATCAGGTGGAAGAACGATATAAAAACATTCGTGGTCTGCTAGATGGGCGCCGCCTTGGCTGCCAAGCCAAAGTCATGGGCGACGTGGTGGTTGACGTGCCGCCAGAAAGCCAAGTGCATAAGCAGGTGATCCGCAAATCGGCCACATTGCGTGACATGAACATGGACCCTGCGACCAAACTTTTCTATGTCGAGGTTGAAGAGCCCGATATGCACGAACCCTCAGGTGATTTTGAGCGTTTGGCGTTAGCCATTGAAAAACAATGGAACATTCAGGGCCTTAAGGCCGATTTGGCCATTATGCGCCGCTTGCAACCTGTGCTGCGCAAGGGCGATTGGAAGGTGACGGTTGCCGTCTATCAAAGCCATGATGGGGCCGCTCCACGCATTCTTGACCTTTGGCCCGGCTTTTATGAAGGTAGCATCTACGGGCTGGCCATTGACCTTGGTTCAACCACCATTGCAGCGCACCTTTGTGACTTGCGCGACGGCTCGATTTTGGCATCCAGCGGGTTGATGAACCCGCAAATCCGCTTTGGCGAAGATCTGATGAGCCGTGTCTCCTATGCGATGATGAACCCCGGCGGCGACGTTGAAATGACCAAAGCGGTGCGCAATGCGCTCAACTATTTGGCCGACGTGATCGCCACCGAAGGCGGAATTGACGCATCGTCTATTTACGAAATGGTCTTTGTGTGTAACCCCGTCATGCACCATTTGCTGCTGGGGATTGATCCTGTCGAATTGGGGCAAGCGCCTTTTGCTTTGGCTACATCAGGCGCGGTGCACATAACTGCGCGCGATCTTGAGGTGACTTCGGTCAATGTAGCGGCGCAGGTATATATATTGCCTTGTATAGCGGGCCATGTGGGGGCTGATTGCGCTGCCGTAGCCTTGGCTGAAGAACCAAATAAATCCAAAGACTTGGTTCTTATTGTTGATGTAGGAACCAATGCTGAAATTCTGCTGGGAAATGAAAGTCGCGTGCTGGCGTGCTCATCTCCCACGGGCCCAGCTTTCGAAGGGGCGCAGATCTCTTCAGGGCAGCGCGCAGCCCCAGGTGCGATTGAACGAGTCGAGATAGACCCGATCACCAAAGAGCCCCGCTTTCGGGTGATTGGCCGCGACGCTTGGTCAGATGATCCTAACTTTGCTGAATTGATCAAAGATACAGGTGTCACGGGGATTTGTGGCTCGGGGATCATTGAAGCTGTGGCCGAATTGCGCATGAGCGGCCTTCTCGACGCGGGTGGTCTCATGGGCTCGGCAGAGCAAACTGGTACCAACCGAATGATACCACAAGGGCGCACCCATTCATATATGCTTTATGACGGCACCACCCAAGGCGGCCCGCTGATAATGGTGACCCAAGGTGATATTCGCGCGATTCAGCTGGCGAAATCGGCCCTGTACGCAGGCGCACGGCTGTTGATGGATGAAATGGGGGTAGATCATGTAGACCGTGTGGTTTTGGCGGGGGCCTTTGGGGCGCATATCTCGCCGAAACATGCGATGGTTTTGGGAATGATACCTGACGCGCCCCTGGACAAGGTTTTTTCCGCCGGAAACGCCGCAGGCACGGGGGCGCGAATTGCACTTTGCTCAAAATCTGCCCGTGCTGAAATTGAGGCAACGGTTGGTCTGATCCACAAGGTTGAAACTGCGATCGAGCCCCGCTTTCAAGAACACTTTGTCAATGCAAACGCGATACCACACTTCACAGATCCGTTTTTATTGTTACGCGCCATAGCGCCCCTGCCAAATGTGAGTTTCAACACCCAAAGCGGTGGCGGCGAAGGTGGGCGCAGGCGCAAGCGGTAAACAAACGCCACAAAGCGGATAAAACAGCCTTGACCAAAACCCGAGTGGGTATTACCGAAGCGTTGCGCGGGTGTAGCTCAATGGTAGAGCAGCAGCTTCCCAAGCTGAATACGGGGGTTCGATTCCCCTCACCCGCTCCAATTTACTACATAAGTAATTGATTTTCTTAAGAATTTAATTCTAAGAGGTCATTTTATGTCACACATTCCGTACACCATATGTCGCCACGGCATGATTTATTACAGCCGCCGTGTACCCAAAAATGCCGTTAAACAGTATGGCTCGCACATCAGGCTTGCACTGTCGAGAGACCCTATCGAAGCGGCCAATTATGCAAAAAAATTAACCCCAATTTTGCAGTCGTTTTGGGTAACGCAAAAAAATATACGTCCTGTCGACCTAAGTTTGGTTCTAGATAACATCAAACCTCGAGTTTTTATTCTTAGTGAACTAACACAAGAGTATATTGAGCTTAAGAACATACAAGCGAACCCAACTTTATCGTCAGTTAATATTTTGATATCGCTTTGTGGAGATATAAACATTGAATCTTACGACCGCCAAGACGCAAAAACATTTATTTCAAACTTGCAATCTAGAGGCAACAAGACAGGTACCATACGGAGACGCATTCATTGTTTATCTGCTATTTTCAATTACGGACATTCGGAACTTGATTTGCAAAAACGAAACCCTTTTTCTCGACTAATCATCCGTAACGAAGGGCAAGACAAACTTAGGCGGGGTGTGTTTACGTTTGAGCAACTCAAGCTAGGATACGACAAGGCCATAAACTCTGGCAGCGACATCAAGTTAATCTTTCCGATCCTTGGTGAGACAGGATGCCGTCTAGCTGAGAT
>DPZQ01000020.1 GCA_003536295.1 Rhodobacter sp.
TTGCCTGTAGTGCGGCGTGCAGAAATGCTGGCCGAGCTGATGCGCCTTAAGTCCAATATTGCAGTGGCGGGCAGCCATGGCAAAACCACGACGACCACGATGGTGGCCACTTTGCTTGAAAAGGGCGGCTTTGATCCGACGGTGATCAACGGTGGCGTGATCCATGCTTACGGGTCAAATGCACGCGCGGGTGCGGGCGAATGGATGGTGGTCGAAGCGGACGAGTCCGACGGCTCATTCAATCGGTTGCCTGCAACCATCGCGATTGTGACCAATATAGATCCAGAACATATGGAACATTGGGGTAGTTTTGACGCGTTGCGCAAAGGGTTTTTGGATTTCGTCTCGAATGTGCCGTTTTATGGTTTGGCTGTATGTTGCACTGACCACCCCGAGGTGCAAACCCTGGTCGGACGCGTCACGGATAGGCGTATCGTGACATTTGGTTTTAACGCCCAAGCTGATGTGCGCGGCATCAATTTGCGCTTTGAAGATGGGACGGCCTATTTCGACGTGGCATTGCAATCCGAGGGCGAAGAGCAAATGATCCGCGATCTAATCCTACCGATGCCGGGCGATCACAATGTTTCAAACGCTTTGTCGGCCATTGCAGTGGCGCGCCATTTGGGCATGAGCGGCGATGCTATTCGTACGGCCCTCGCCTCATTTGGGGGAGTGAACCGCCGTTTTACCCGCGTAGGGACGGTGGGTGGTGTCACGGTTATTGATGATTACGGTCATCACCCTGTTGAGATCATCGCCGCCTTGCGCGCCGCCCGCCAATCGACCAAAGGGCGTATCATTGCGGTGCACCAGCCTCA
This sequence comes from Rhodobacter sp., assembly GCA_003536295.1. GTDB lineage: Bacteria > Pseudomonadota > Alphaproteobacteria > Rhodobacterales > Rhodobacteraceae > UBA10365. The sequence goes on from DPZQ01000020.1 coordinate 822, forward strand.
CCGTTTCACTCGCCTGTCGAACCTGTTCGAAGATTTCTGCACCTGTTTTAATGAAGCGGACATCGTCGCTATAGCTGAAGTTTATAGTGCAGGCGAAAATCCGATTGCAGGGGCCACGCGCGAAAATCTGGTTGAAGGGTTGATCGCCCACGGCCACCGTCATGCGGTGGCCGTTTCAAATGAAGGCGATCTAGAAAAGCTGGTGCGTTACAATGGAAAGCCCGGTGATCTGGTGATTTGCCTTGGTGCTGGTAGTATTTCAGCTTGGGCCAGCAATTTGGTGCAAAGATTGGATGATAGTAGGAGCTAAACGGGGCTTTTTTTGCTTTTTGTGCAGCTATCTTGCGGTCTGGGCCAAGTTTGCTTATCCTTCAGCTATGATTAAATCCTTTCCCCTAGTGCGTGGCACTTTAAGCGAAAACCGCTCCCTTGCCGACCTGACATGGTTGCGCGTTGGCGGGCCTGCAGAGTGGCTTTTTCAACCTGCAGATTTGCAAGATTTACAATCTTTTTTGGGTGCTTTGGACCCTGATGTTGCCCTTTTTCCCATGGGGGTTGGCAGCAATCTAATCGTGCGGGATGGAGGCGTTTCGGGGGTTGTTGTGCGTTTGGGGCGTAGTTTTAACCAGGTCACTATTGACAGGCCTTTGGTGCGGGCAGGGGCTGGAGCGCTCGATGCGCATGTGGCGCGCCGCGCCGCCGAAGCAGGGCTGGATTTGACTTTTTTACGCACGATCCCGGGCACGATCGGGGGGAGCGTGCGGATGAATGCGGGCTGTTACGGGGCCTATGTGGCGGATCATCTTGTCTCTGTCGATGTGGTGGAGCGCGACGGGCATTTGGCGACGTTTCCGGCAAAACTGCTTGATCTTTCCTACCGCCACTCAAGATTGCCCGAAGGGGCGGTGATCGTCTCGGCCCTGATGCGCGCCCCTCCAGGCGACCCAGCGCAATTGTTAGCCCGCATGAATGATCAGATTGCCAAACGTGATGCCAGCCAACCCACCAAAGAGCGCTCGGCTGGCTCAACCTTTCGTAATCCTGCAGGTTTTTCCAGCACGGGCCAGCCTGTCGACAGCCAAGAGCTGAAAGCTTGGAGTGTCATTGACAAAGCCGGTTTGCGCGGTGCAAGCCTAGGGGGGGCGCAGATGTCACCCAAACATTCCAACTTTATGATTAATAAGGGCGGCGCTTTGGCGCAAGATTTAGAAGATTTGGGTGAATTGGTGCGAAAAAAGGTTTTCGAAACCCAAGGAATTACGTTAGAATGGGAAATCATTCGCGTCGGAACCAATTTGGCGCGCACAAAAGCTCACAACAAGTGAGCAATTTAGGGGCCAAGCCCCATTGAGGCAGAATGGCGAGCATTGCGAACAAAGCAAAGCTTCGCGTGGCAGTAGTGATGGGAGGGCTTTCCGCTGAGCGGGACGTCTCATTATCGACAGGGCGTGAATGTGCCCTAGCTTTGCGAAGCGCAGGATATGATGTGATCGAGGTTGACGCCGACCGAGACTTGGCTCAAGCCTTGCGCGCGATCTCCCCTGATTTTGTTTTTAACGCACTGCATGGCCGCTACGGCGAAGATGGGTCGGTGCAGGGGCTTTTTGAATGTATGGGCTTGGCCTATACGCATTCGGGGGTCTTGGCTTCGGCCCTTGCTATGGATAAAACCCGCACCAAAGAAGTCTACCGCGCCGCAGGCCTGCCTGTTTTAGAGGGTATACTAAGCCCTGCCGCCGAAGTGCGTGTGCGCCATGTGATGGTGCCACCCTATGTGGTCAAACCTAATAGCGAAGGCTCGTCCGTGGGGGTCTATATCGTGCATAATAAGGCTGATGCCCCTCCCGCCCTCGGTCCCGAGATGCCTGAAACCGTGATGGTTGAAGCCTATGGTAGGGGCCGCGAAATGACCGTTTCGGTGATGGGGGAACGCGCGCTTTGTGTCACGGATATTATCACCAACGGCTGGTATGATTATGCGGCCAAATATACGGTGGGTGGCTCGTCGCATGTGGTGCCGGCCAAACTGCCTGATGCTATCACCAACGCCTGCCTTGATTACGCTTTGCGTGCGCACCGCGCTTTGGGGTGCCGTGGCCTGAGCCGCACAGATTTTCGCTGGGACGAGGCGCGCGGACTGGCTGGGCTGGTGCTTTTGGAAACCAACACTCAACCGGGCATGACGCCCACGTCGCTTAGCCCCGAACAGGCCGCTATATGCGGGATCTCATTTGCCGACCTGTGTGATTGGATGATTAAGGACGCCTCATGCAACCGTTGATCGCCCCCAAGCGCCATCAAAACAACCCATCTGCCCGGCGGGATCCTGCCCCAAGTCGCGGCTCTTACCGTTTGCAACGGTTTTTGCTAAACCCTTGGGTGCAGGTGTTCTTGCGCTTAGGCGTGCCGATTTTGATTATTACCTTGCCGTTTGCTGTTTACTTTTCAGACACGGCGCGCCGCACAGCAGCAATGACTTTTGTGCAAGAGATGAAGCACACCATTGAAGAGCGCCCAGAATATCAAGTCACACTGATGTCGATTGACGGGGCATCGCCCGAGTTGACCGACGGGGTGCGTCGCGCCTTGGCATTAGAGCTGCCGATCAGCTCATTCCACATAGACCTTGCGGCCTTGCGTGCTCAGATCGAAAATCTTGACGCAGTGGCACATGCGGATTTGCGTATCAATACGGGTATTTTGCAAGTGAGCATCAGCGAACGCGCGCCTGCACTTGTTTGGCGCTTGCAAGATGGGTTGCAGCTTTTAGATGCAACAGGGCGACGCTTGGCCTTGTTGCGCGCCCGCACTGATCGTATGGATCTGCCCCTTATCGCGGGTGAAGGGGCCAATTTAGCCGCTCAGGAGGCCCTAAGGCTTTTGATGGTCGCGGGCCCTTTGTCTCCTCGTCTGCGCGGTTTGGTGCGGGTGGGGGCGCGGCGCTGGGATATGGTGCTTGACCGTGGCCAGCGGATTTTATTGCCGCAAAATGACCCTGAAAACGCTCTTAAGCGCCTGATCGCGCTTGATCAGGCGCAAAGTCTTTTGGCGCGTGATGTGCCTGTCATTGATTTACGCATCACCGCGCGCCCTGTGTTGCAGCTCTCACCGCAAGCGTTGGAAGTATTGCGCCGTAAAAATGACAATTTGTCGGTTGGGACCAAGTTATGAAAGATCTTTATAACGCTCAGCGGATGATGCGAAATATGCGCAAAATGGCATTACAAAAGGGGGCTATTGCGCTTTTGGACGTGGGTTCATCTAAAATCACCTGTTTGATCCTGCGCTTTGATGGCGAAGTTCGCCCTAGCGATCTAGTCGATGCGCAAGCCCTGTCGAGTGCGGTGGGTACCCAAGGAGTGGGGCCTAATTTTGCGAGGCAGGCGCTGTTTCGGATCATTGGGGCCTCGACCACGAAGTCGCGTGGGGTGGGCTTTGGTCAGATCGAAGTGATGAATGAGACCGAGCGGGCGATCCGCACCGTTGTGCAAGCTGCGCAAAAGATGGCCAATCTGAAAGTTGACCAAGCCATTGCCTGCTTTTCGGGGGCAGAGCCGCGCAGTTACGGTTTGGTGGGTGAAACGCAGGTGCGTGAAAGCTTTGTATCTGAGCAAGATTTGGCGCGGGTTTTTGCTGCTTGTCATATGCCTGATTTGGGTATCTCTCGCGATGTTTTGCATGCGCAGCCGGTAAATTTTGTTCTTGATGCGCGCACAGGACTGTCTGATCCGCGCGGCCAGTCTGGTACTCGTTTAGCCTGCGACATGCATCTTTTGACTGTTGAGACAAACGCCATTCAAAACTTGGCATATTGTATTAAACGGTGCGATCTCGAATTGGCGGGAGTTGCATCATCTGCCTATTTATCAGGACTTTCAAGCCTTGTTGAAGATGAGCAAGAGTTGGGGGCGGCTTGCATTGATATGGGTGGCGGTACCACGGGCGTGTCTATATTTGTCAAAAAACATATGATCTATGCCGATAGCGTTACAATGGGGGGTGATCATATCTCCTCTGATATTTCAAAAGGGTTGCAAGTGCCATTGGCTATGGCTGAGAGGATCAAAAATATGCATGGCGGCGTGCAAGCCACGGGCATGGATGACCGCGAGATGATCGCAATCTCGGGGGATAGCGGCGATTGGGACAAAGATCGTCGCCAAATTAGCCGCACGGAATTAATCGGTATTATCCGCCCCCGCGTCGAAGAGATTTTAGAGGAAACCCGGGCTAGATTAGACGCAGCGGGTTTTGAACATTTACCAAGCCAGCAAATTGTTTTGACGGGCGGGGCGGCCCAGCTGCCAGGGATGGACGGATTGGCGGGAAAAATCCTAGGCCCTAGGGTGCGCTTGGGGCGGCCTATGCGCATTAATGGCCTACCACAAGCGCTGACGGGCTCTGCTTTTTCTTCGATTGTGGGGGCCTGTTTATTTGCGGTGCAGCCTCAAGATGAATGGTGGGATTTTGATGTCCCTTCGGAACGCTATCCCGCGCACTCGTTAAAGCGGGCGTTGAAATGGTTTGGTGACAATTGGTGACCGCAATATGCGGTGAATTACCTCTAACTATGAAAAATTAGTTTAATTTCTGTCTATATTTGGTAGTTTATGTTTTTTTTAGTGACCTTCGCAAATAAACCCGATAGAATCACCCCCAAGTCGCGCAAAAGTTGCGATAAAAATTGGGCAGTTTTATAAAGAGGCAAATAGGCATGGCACTTAATCTTACAATAGTCCCCGGTCACGAAGAGCTAAAGCCACGCATTACCGTGTTTGGTGTGGGCGGCGCAGGTGGTAATGCGGTCAATAATATGATTGACAAGAAACTCGAAGGGGTCGAGTTTGTTGTTGCCAATACGGATGCGCAGGCTTTGCAGCAAAGCCAAGCCACATCAAAAGTGCAAATGGGCATTAAGGTTACCGAAGGTCTGGGTGCGGGCGCGCGCCCTTCCGTGGGTGCAGCCGCGGCAGAAGAAACCATTGAAGAGATTGTTGACCAGCTTGCTGGCGCGCACATGTGTTTTATTACCGCAGGCATGGGTGGTGGCACAGGCACGGGGGCGGCGCCCATCATCGCGCAGGCTGCGCGTGAATTGGGCGTGCTGACCGTAGGCGTTGTGACTAAGCCCTTTCAGTTTGAGGGTGCAAAGCGTATGCGTCAGGCTGAAGAGGGTATTGCCGCTTTGCAAAAAGTGGTTGACACGCTGATCATAATTCCAAATCAAAATCTGTTTCGTTTGGCCAATGAGAAAACTACCTTCACTGAAGCCTTCGCTATGGCGGATGATGTTTTATATCAGGGTGTTAAGGGTGTCACTGATCTGATGGTGCGCCCGGGCCTCATTAATCTTGACTTTGCTGATGTGCGCGCAGTGATGGATGAAATGGGGAAAGCCATGATGGGCACTGGGGAAGCTTCGGGCGAAAATCGCGCCGTGCAAGCGGCGGAAAAAGCCATCGCTAACCCGCTGCTTGATGAAATTAGCCTAAACGGTGCACGCGGCGTCTTGATAAATATCACGGGTGGGTATGACCTGACCTTGTTTGAGCTGGACGAGGCAGCGAATATTATTCGCGAAAAAGTTGACCCTGATGCCAATATTATTGTGGGCTCGACACTTGATACAACCATGGAAGGTTCTATCCGCGTATCAGTTGTCGCTACTGGGATCGAGGCTTTGGTCAGTGCCCAAGGGTCCGGCGTGCTGCGTCGGGCTATTTCGCACCCTTTGCCCCCTGTGGTCCAAGAGCAGGTGGGGCTGACGGAGACACCCATGAGCTTGTCTAACCCCCGACCTGCATTCGAGCAAGAGGTGCCCAATCTGTTCGCGCAGTTTGATGCTGAGCCCGCACCCCAAGTTCACGCCTCAAACCCTATTGCAGATATGCCACACACTGACAACCAAAGCCTTAGTTCCGCAGATATTGACCGTGTGATACGGGGCAATCCTGAGGGCTTTATTGCGCCCGCACCGCGGGCCCCGGGCACCCCCTCTCCCGAGGCGCTACAGAAACTGCAGGCAGCCGTAAATAAAATGCCCGCCTCGGCGGGACGTCAGCCTATGATTGCGCAAACCTCGCCACGTACCGTTGAGCCTCAAACCGAAAAGCCTCGTTTTGGGATTGGTTCTTTGATCAACCGTATGGCCGGCTATGCCGAGCCTAGCGCAGCGCCACGCGCCACGCAAACGCCAAGTGTCGCCGCTGCGTCACGCCAAACTTCCGCTATTTTGACTTATGACGATGAGCAAGATCGCCCTGAAAGCCAAGATCGCATCGAAATTCCCGCCTTTTTGCGCCGGCAAGCTAACTAGCCCCTTTTGCAAGTTGGCGGAATTTGGAAAAATAGTTCAAGAAAGCTCCAAAAAGGGGGCTTTTTTGGCGATTTTTCTCCTATTTTTGGTTTTTAATTAATAATTAGCATTATTACAAATTGTTACAAAGAGTGAGTTGTTCTTCTGCAGGTGCGTGTTAATCCATTAGTAAGCTGCTGCCGGTGAAGTCCTTTGGTCTTTGCTATGTGCCGCAGGGGAACGACTGAGGCATTTGTGCAAAGAAGCTTAAAAACGACCGTACAGTTTGAGGGGTTTGGCTTGCACTCT
>DPZQ01000175.1 GCA_003536295.1 Rhodobacter sp.
CGCCTAAGGTTGAAAGCCCCCAAATCCAAGAATCTACAACATTGGTTGTGCCCAAATCTCCAACCATCATACTAAAAGCAGATGAAGTAGCCTTAGAGGCGCCCAGTTTTGACACGGTCCGCATTGAACAAGATGGATTAGCTACATTGGCTGGGCGTGCCCCTGCGGGGGCTGATGTCTCGATCTTGCTTGATGACCAACAAATTACAGTGACCAAATCCACGTCGGGCGGCAGTTTTGCGGTCCTTATCACTCTGGAACCTGCGTCAAGCGCGCGCAGCCTTTCACTCTTGGCGACCCTAAAAGATGGCCGGAAGATTGTATCAGCTGACCGCGTGATTGTAGCGCCAATTATGTCGGAGCCCGTTTTTGCTCAAGTAGCCCCCACACCAGAAGCAGCACCTGAAGTTGCGCCCGTTGAAACGGCGCAAGCAAAGGCCCTAGCGGTCAAAAAACCACAAGCCGAAGCGCCAGCCTCACTATTGATTACCGATCAAGGCGTGCAGGTACTGGCGGCACAAGCAGACCCGATTGTGGCAAAAAATGTCAGCCTTGAAAGCATTTCCTATGCGCCAGATGGAGCCGTACAGGTCGCAGGGCGCGGCCAGGCCGGTCAAAATGTGAGGGTTTATGTTGAAAACAAAGTACAGCTTGAGGCTACGATATGGCCCTCGGGCTCTTGGGGTGGCCGTTTGGCAGATGTGGTCCCTGGCATATATACGCTGCGGGTCGATCAAATTAGTGCGGATGGTCAGGTAACCTCACGCATTGAAACGCCGTTTAAGCGTGAAACTCTTGAAGATCTTGCTAAGGTAAATGCCACAACTTTAGTTGAAGCTGTGGCTGAACCAGCAGCAACTTCCGCAACGCCTGTTTCTGAAGCGGTTGCAGATAATTTGGCTGAACCGGTAGCAAAAGAAGTGGCAGAACTAGGGTCAGAACCGGCCACCTTGCAGGCTGCAGCGCCTAAATCGGTGTCTGTCACAGTGCAGCCCGGCTTTACCCTTTGGGGCATTGCACAAGAAAATTTTGGCAGCGGCATACTTTATGTGCAGGTCTATGAAGCCAACCGCGATAAAATCAAAAATCCAGACCTGATCTATCCTGGACAAATCTTTACCTTACCAAAAGCACGCGAGTAACCTCTAGCCATTGCCCGAGAAAAGTCTTAGGTAATGGGAATAATAAGAGAGTAAAGATGCGTAAGTTGTCAAAGACCGCCACCAGCCAAGATATAGGCTCTTCCCATACTACCACGGGCTTTCAAACGCTTAAGCGTATGGTTCCCTATCTTTGGCCCAAGGGTGAATTTTGGGTCAAACGGCGGGTTGTAATTGCACTTTTTATGTTGATTTGTAGCAAGATCGTGTCTGTCTCGACGCCATTCTTTTACAAGGCGGGGGTCGATATTTTAGCAGGTGACGCACCGTCGTCGGCGTTTTTGCTTGGAATTTCGGCGGCGGGTTTGACGGTCGCTTACGGCATGGCGCGTTTGGGGGCTGTGGTTTTCGCCGAGTTGCGCGACGCGGTATTTGTTCGTGTGGGGCAGCGCGCTTTGCGCAAACTGGCGATTGAGACCTTTGAACATATTCACCGCTTGTCTATGCGCTATCACATCGCGCGTAAAACAGGCGGGCTCAGCCGCATCATAGAACGCGGGGTTAAAGGCGTCGATTTTCTCTTGCGCTTTATGCTTTTGTCTATTGGTCCTTTGATCTTGGAATTGATCATGGTCTCGATCTTGTTTTGGTGGCTGTTTGGTATGGCCTATATGGTTGTGGTAGTGGTGACCATCTCGCTTTATGTATCGTACACGTTCAAGGTGACCGAGTGGCGCGTGGCCATTCGTCGCAAGATGAATGACCAAGATAGCGACGCCAATCAAAAGGCGATCGATAGTTTGCTGAACTTTGAGACGGTGAAATACTTTGGTGCCGAAGCGCGTGAAACCCTGCGCTATGATGGTGCGATGGCAAAATATGAAAGTTTGGCCGTGCGAACCGGGCAATCTTTGTCGATCTTAAACGCGGGCCAAGCATTTATCATCACGACCGGTTTGGTGATAGTCATGGTGATGGCCGCGCAAGGTGTGCAAGATAAGGTTTTGACCGTGGGAGATTTCGTTATGGTCAATGCCTATATGATCCAGATCACATTGCCCTTGAATTTTTTAGGCACCGTCTACCGCGAAATTCGCCAAGCGTTGGTCGATATGGGGGATATGTTTGGGCTTTTAAATCAGCCCGCCGAAATCACCGACAAACTAGACGCGCCTGATCTGGTCGTCAAAGGCGGCCAAATAAGTTTTGATAATGTGCAATTTGGCTATGACAGCGACCGTAAAATCCTAAAAGGAATCAGTTTTGAGGTCGGCTCGGGTGAGCGTGTGGCGATTGTTGGGCCTTCGGGTTCCGGAAAGTCAACGATTGGGAGGCTGTTATTTCGCTTTTACGATGTCACAGCGGGTAACGTGCGTATTGATGGCCAAGATCTTCGCGATATCACCCAAATCAGCTTGCATGACCATATCGGGGTGGTGCCGCAAGATACGGTGCTGTTTAATGACACGGTTTATTATAACATCGCATATGGGCGCGCCAATGCCACGGTTGAACAGGTCGAAGCAGCAGCCAAAGCAGCCAAAATTCATGATTTTATCGTGTCTCTTCCCAAAGGCTATGAAACCCAAGTGGGTGAGCGCGGCTTGAAACTATCGGGCGGAGAAAAGCAGCGGGTGGGTATTGCGCGCACCTTGCTTAAAAATCCCCCGATCCTGTTGTTGGATGAGGCGACCTCGGCGCTCGACACGCAAACCGAACGCGACATTCAAGACAGTTTGCGTGCGATGGGTCAGGGGCGCTCGGTTATAACTATTGCGCACCGCCTCTCGACCATTTCCGATTGTGATCGGATCATCGTCTTGGAAAAAGGCGAAATTGTTGAGCAAGGCCGCCATGATATGCTCTTAGCTAGGGGCGGTCGATATGCCCAAATGTGGATGCGCCAATCCGCCGAAGAGGATGCAGCCTAGTCGCGCAACCCTTGGCAAAAGGGGCTTGATGCGTTTATTATTAAGCAAAATAGGAATTCAAATGAGTAATCCAGAAAGTTTCATTGACGAAGTCACCGAAGAGTTGCGCCGCGACCGTCTTTATGGCGCTTTTCGCAAATATGGTTGGATTGGTGGGCTATTAGTTGTGCTGACAGTTGGTGGTGCCGCGGTGCATGAATATCGCAAATCCGCAGCCACCCAAAAGGCTCAATCTTTTGGCGATGCTTTACTTGATGCTCTCGAAACCCCCGTTGGCCCCGCGCGCACTGCAGCCCTAAGCGCCATTGCCGCCCAAACTAGCCAAGAGCCACTGCTGGCCCTACTGCGCTCCGCCGATATGGAAGCTGATCTTACAACACGTGCTGCATCATTGCGGAGCTTGGCTGATAATGAGGCGGCCCCCCAAGCCTACCGCGATTTGGCGGTCTTGCGCTTAGCGTTGATCAGTGACGCAGACGTGTCCGCGCGCGAAGCACTTCTTTCCCCTTTGGCCACCCCAGGTCGGGCGCTGCGCCCCCTTGCGCTTGAACAATTAGCCTATTTAAAGGTTGAGGCCAATGATCTGACAGGGGCCCTCTCAGACCTAAATGATTTGAGCGTTGACCAACAAGCGCCCGCACAATTGCGCCAACGTGTGAAACAAATGATCATCGTCCTAGGTGGTCAGGTTGCCGCTGGATAGAATTAGGGACAAATTATGCAAAAACTGCTTATCATCACGCTCTTTTCCCTAAGCAACCTTGGGGTCCTGGTCGGTTGCGCGCCCAAAGAGGTGAAGCTTGAAGGTGAGCGTTTTGATGTTCGTAGCCCATTGGCGGCGTCGTTGCCCAATGCAGAAAATCCAAACCCCACCGATCTAACCGCTGATTTTGTTAATAAAACCTTGCCCGTAATCCTTCCCGCCCCGTCAGCTGATCTAACTTGGTCGCAGCGTGGGGGCAATGTCACCCACACAGGCCATCATGGGGTGTTGTCTAAAGCGCCTGCGCTGGTCTGGCGTGCTTCGATCGGGCAGGGCAATAGTCGCAACTCAAAAATCACGGCCGCACCTGTGGTGGCAGGAGGGGTTATTTTTGCCATTGACGCCGATAACCGCGTCAGCGCTCTGAATTCTCAAAGTGGCACTTTGGTTTGGCAGGCAAGTCTGGCCCCGCAAAGTGACGGTGGCGGCTCATTGAGCACTGGCGGTTTGGCCTATGGGTCGGGTAAAGTCTTCGCAGGCTCGGCTTACGGTGAGCTGCTGGCCCTAGACGCCAAAAGCGGTACGGTATTGTGGCGTCAAAATATCGATGCGCCAATTATGGGAGCGCCTGCCGTTGATGGTAACACGATCTACGTTGTGGGGCGCGATTCTTGGGCTTGGGCGATTGATGCAAGCTCTGGAAAGGTCAAATGGCAAATCGCGGGCGCACCAGCTTTTACGGGGATGATAGGCTCGGCCGCGCCTGCGGTGACCGATAGCGCGGTGATTTTCCCCTTTGTTAGCGGTGAATTGGCTTATGCACTTAAAGTCTCGGGCGAAGTTCTTTGGAATGTCGCAGTGTCGGGCGGGCGCTTGGGGCAAGCTTATGCCACCGTGGGCGGCATCACGGGTGATCCAGTTGTTGTGGGTGATCGGCTTTATGTGGGAAATCAATCTGGGCGCTCAATGGCGCTGGATCTGTCGAGTGGGGATGAGGTTTGGTCAGCAAAGACAGGCGCTTATGGCCCTATGTTGGTTCATGGAAAAGCGGTCTTTCTAGTTTCTGATCAAGGGGCTTTGATGCGCCTTGACCGTGACACTGGCGAGCGTGTTTGGGCGGAACAATTGCCCAATTTCAAAAAACCAAATGTCAAGAAACGCCAAGCGGTTTACGCACATTTTGGCCCTGTCTTGGCAGGAGGGCGTTTGGTTGTGGCCTCGAGCGATGGCTATTTGCGCAGCTTTGAACCCGCAAGCGGCACCACACTTTCATCTATTAAACTCCCAGCGGGAGCAGCCGCTTTGCCGGCTTTGGCGGGCGATATGCTTTATATATTAACAACAGCGGGCGAAGTTCTTGCTTTCCGTTGATCAATTTGCGGTGTAGAGCAGCCTAATCTGAATTTTCGGATCTGCCCCGGAGGGCAAAATGACCTTTACCCTAGCTATCGTCGGGCGGCCCAATGTGGGCAAATCAACGCTATTTAACCGTCTTGTTGGCCGCAGGCTGGCACTGGTTGATGACCAACCCGGTGTGACGCGTGATCTGCGCGAAGGCGATGCCAAATTATTTGACTTGCGCTTCACAGTGATTGACACAGCCGGGCTGGAAGAGGTCACGGATGACAGTTTGCAAGGGCGGATGCGCCGCTTGACCGAACGGGCTGTTGATATGGCCGATGTTTGCTTATTCTTGATCGACGGACGCACGGGAGTAACACCCTCGGACCAAGTTTTTGCAGATATTTTACGCCGTAAATCCGCCAAGGTGATTGTAGGCGTCAATAAAGCCGAAGGGGCAGCGGGTGATTCTGGTGCAATCGAGGCATGGTCTTTGGGTCTGGGCGATCCTGTTCGCATGTCGGCTGAACATGGCGAAGGCATGGATGATCTTTATCACATCCTACGCCCCATGGGCGATTTTTACGCCGAACGCGCTGAAGCCGATGCACCTTTAGTTGATGTTGATATTTCGGAAGATGAAGCCGAAGGCGAAGGTGATGTAGAGAGCCACCGCCCTACAGCGCAAAAGCCCTTACAAATCGCCGTCATCGGGCGGCCAAATGCGGGCAAATCAACTCTGATCAATAAAATTATTGGCGAAGAGCGGTTGCTCACTGGGCCCGAAGCAGGCATCACCCGAGACGCTATCTCGGTCAAAAGCGTTTGGATGGGTACTCATACGCGCATCTTTGATACGGCTGGCATGCGCAAAAAGGCGCGTATTAATGACAAGCTTGAAAAGCTT
>DPZQ01000208.1 GCA_003536295.1 Rhodobacter sp.
GAGCGCGGCAGTGTCCAACACTTTGATCGGAGTCCCTGCACGTTTTGCGCGCGCTATCAAATCAATCATACGACGCGGATTAGCGTCATGTGCAAAGACCGCAGCGGCACCGCGCGCCGCAAGCGCCAAGCTCTTGCCGCCACCGCCTGCGCAATAGTCTAGCACCCGCATCGCCGCCGTATCAGGCAGCGCCGCAATCACAGCTTGCGAAGACAGATCTTGTATTTCAATCGAACCAGAAAGATAGGCTTTGGAATTTTGAACTTTTCTTGCATTTTTAGTAATTTCTAAGGCATAATTGACATTATTATTTGCCGTGACTTCTATACCTTCTTCTAAAAGCGAACACTCAACTTCTGTCATTCTGAAGCGGGACTGATTGACCCTGACATAAAGCGGTGCGCGTTTTTGCATGGCCTGCATGATCAGTTCAAAGTCGTCTTTAAGAGCCTCTTTCAAGGAAGAAAAAAGTGTATCAGGACAATCAAACACCACAGCAAGCGGTAAAGTTGCAAGTGCTGGCCCTTGTCCCTCATGAGCAGCAATGGATGCCGGACTATAGCCGAGGCCCGTAAAAATATCAGCCAAATCAGCGCCCTGGGCGATTAAACCGCCCATAATTATACCTCTACCCGTCATTGCACCGCCCAAGGCGGCATAGGATCTTTGGCATCTCAGCCCATCAAACACTAAATCCCTGATTGCGACACGGTCGCTTGATCCCGCAAAACGATGCCCGCGCGCCCAATTTGTCAGGACCTGTTCAGCCGCTTGGCCAGACAGGATTTTATCGGTGATCTCAATTGCTGAAGCGCAACGTGCTGCCGGTGTCATGGGCGTTCCTTCGCTTACATAACCCTATAATTTGGGCTTTCACGGGTAATTTGCACATCATGCACATGGCTTTCTTTTAGGCCCGCACCTGTAATTTTCACAAATTCACAGCCCTGGCGCATGGATTCCACAGTTGGGTGGCCCGTATATCCCATTGCCGCACGCAATCCACCCACTAATTGATGCACCACCGCCGCAGCCGAACCTTTATAAGGAACTTGCCCTTCAATACCTTCGGGAACCAATTTATCTAAGGCCGCGTCTTTTTGGAAATAGCGATCCGCTGATCCTCGCGCCATCGCCCCGAGAGAGCCCATGCCACGATAAGACTTATAGCTGCGCCCTTGGTACAGGATCACTTCGCCAGGGCTTTCATCTGTGCCCGCAATCGCCGAACCCACCATCGCGCAAGAGGCTCCAGCCGCAATCGCCTTTGCGAAATCGCCTGAAAACTTAATGCCACCATCGGCAATGATTGGAATATCGCCGGCCGCTTTGGCAGCATCCATTATTGCGGTTAATTGCGGCACACCCACCCCGGCGACAATGCGCGTTGTGCAAATTGAGCCTGGCCCAATACCAACCTTAACAGCATCAGCCCCTGCATCGATCAAAGCGCGTGTGGCGCTATAAGTAGCCACATTGCCGGCAACTACCTGAACTGCAAAAGAAAAGGCTTTAATGCGCTCGACTGCACGCGCCACCCCTTCGGAATGCCCATGCGCCGTATCAATTACCACCATATCAACCCCCGCCTCAATCAACGCGATTGAACGTTCATAGCCCGCGTCGCCAACAGTTGTAGCGGCAGCAACCCGAAGGCGGCCCAGCTCATCCTTACAGGCGTTGGGGTTTAGTACGGATTTTTCGGTATCCTTTAGGGTTAAGAGTCCCGTTAATTTACCTTGCCCATCGGTAATCAATAGCTTTTCAATTCGACGTTCTTTCATCAAAGAAATAGCCATTTCTCGATCAGCGGGCTCTTGTAAAATTGCAAGATTGGTCGAACTCATCATTACTGAGACGGGCGTGCGCTCGTCCGAGGCGAAGCGCATGTCGCGGTTGGTTACAATGCCTAAAACCCGCCCTGCCCCATCAACAACGGGAAAGCCGGTTACATTATAGCGTTCTTGTAAAATTTTTGCGTCAGCTAAAGTTTGATCGGGGGATAACGTGATGGGGCTATAGACTATACCACTTTCAAAACGCTTAACGCGGCGCACTTCGCGGGCCTGCTCGTCGGGGTTTAGGTTGCGGTGAATAACACCCATGCCGCCCGCTTGTGCCATTGCAATGGCCATGCGTGCTTCGGTTACCGTATCCATAGCGGAGGACAACAGCGGTATATTTAACCTAATGGATCTGGTCACAAATGTAGATGTATCAGCGCCAGATGGCAAAACTGAACTGGCTGCTGGCAAGAGCAAAACATCATCAAAGGTTAACGCCTCGCGAATCTCCATGTTTCATCTCCTATGGATAAATGAAGGGGTTCGTTTGACAGTTTCCCTTTTCACGACTTTAAAAACGATGCAAGCCCAAATGATCAAAAACAACTTATTGGCGCAAGATGGGAAACCAATCTTGCCGCAAAATCTGGCCCGCGACCATTTCGTGCCCATCAAAAGGCGGCGAGGTGCGGCCCGGGCGCGTCACATAACGCGCGTCATCCCCAATTAGACGCAGCGAAAAGGCACGGCGTCGGTTTTGGGATATATTGCCCCGCGCGCCGTGGAGAGTACGAAAGTTAAAAGCTACTGCGTCGCCCGCCTCCATCTCAAATTCGCGAATATTCATGCCTTCGGCGTCAGGATCGGGTACGGCCATATACTTTTCAGGGTCGGGATAGAAGGCGGTGTCCAGCAGCCAACGTTTGGGTAACACCTCTTTTTCCCACAAATGAGAGCACGCAACACAGCGCAAGCTTGCCTCACGCACCGGATCAAGGGGTGACCAAAAGCTAATGGTTTGCTGGCCTTCAATAAAATAATATGGACCATCTTGATGCCAAGGCGTAGCTTTGGCAGTACCCGGTTCTTTGACCAACACATGGTCATGAAATAGCTGTACCCGCTTTGAGCGCATCAACTTGGCTGCCACCTCTACCACGTCGGAATGGGCGATCGTCTCTTGAAACTCGGATATGCGTTGCCAGTTACAATAATCATCAAAAAACCGCCCAGCTTCACCCTTGAGTAAATTCTCGGCCGCGTAGGGCCCAGGTTCAGCCATGTTACGTGCAATGCCAGCACGCAGTATCTCAACCTGCTTGGCAAAAAGTCCTTTGACGAAGACCACACCCTCTTTTTCATAAGTGTCGACCATCTCTTGGCTTATATTTGTCATCTCATCCCCCAATTAACTTTTCCAAAGTACTTGAGCGAAGTGAGTTTGAAAATGCTATTTTTTAGTTAAGTCCAACGAGCACAAGTCTGACTTGATCAAATTGGTAAAAATCCTTATCAGCAAAAAAGCACACTTGGATTCGCAAATACAGGCCAAATCTCTGGAAAGTTATATGAGCAAAGCTACTTACTCTTTAGTTAGTGATATTGGGGGAACCAATACGAGAGTGGCCTTGGCCGATGCGGGACGCTTACTCCCCGAAACAGTTGAGCTTTTTAAAAATAGTAAATTCAGTGGATTTGAATCTATCCTCGAACTTTATATTGCGCAAAAAAACATCCAGATTAACGCTCTTTCCATTGCCGTGGCCGGCCCTGTTGCCAAAGACATCGCTTTAATGACCAATCTTGATTGGCGCATTGAAGTGGCTAACCTCACCCGTAGCACAGGTGCCAAACAAGTGTTCTTGCTCAATGATCTGCAAGCCCAAGGCCATGCGCTTGGGTATATGGATGACAAATCTTTACAGCCTATTTTGGCGCCCCAAAAGGCTGATCAAAACTGCCAAGGTGTCAAGCTTGTGGTTGGTGTTGGTACGGGGTTTAATGCCGCCCCCGTGCATGATTTTGGGTCGGAGCGTTCGGTAACAGCGTCGGAATGCGGACATGTCAATTTGCCGCTTTCGAACACTGACGATTATGCGCTCAATGATTTTTTGCAAAAAAACAATGGTTTTGTCGGAGTGGAAGAGGTGCTGTCGGGCAGAGGGCTTGAGCAACTTTACTCTTTTTCAAACCCAAATAGTCAACATCTTTCTGGTGCCCAGATTTTGGGGGCTGTGGGCCAGGACCCAGCCGCTGATCACGCGGCCGAGCTTTTCGTGCGGTTTCTAGGGACCGTTGTGGGCAATTTGGCGCTTACGCATCTGCCTTTTGGCGGCATTTACCTTTGTGGTGGGGTGGCGCGGGCCTTTTCGCCCTATTTTGGCCCGTTGGGATTTGAAGAAAGCTTTTGTAATAAAGGCCGCTTTTCGGACTTTATGTTGCAATTTCCTGTGAGCTTAATCACCGATGACTTTGCAGCCCTGACGGGTTCGGCTGCGTATTTGCAGCTCAAGTCCTAAGACAAAATATCCATATTTACTGATGGAATGCGCCGTAGGCGGGCCGCATTAATAAGCACAAAGATGGACGAAAGCGCCATCGCACCCGCAGCCAAAATGGGTGATAGCTGTGGGCCACCAAAGGGTACCAAGGCGCCTGCGGCAACGGGAATAAGAACCACATTATACCCAAAGGCCCAAGCCAGATTTTGCTTGATATTACGCATGGTTAACCGCGAAATTTTAACTCCATTGATCACAGCTCGTAAATCTCGTGACACCAGTATGATTTGTGCTGCGTCCATCGCAATATCGGTACCGGTACCCAACGCTAGCCCCACATCAGCCGCTGCCAGCGCGGGCGCGTCGTTTATCCCGTCACCCACAAAGCCCAAGGCAACCCCTTGCGCTTGCAACTTGGCGATATATGCTAATTTATCTTGTGGCAATGCCTTAGCCTGAATATCGTCGATCTCAAGCTCCTCCCCGATAGCCCCCGCCACCCCCGCCACATCGCCCGTCAGCATAAAGGGGCGAATGCCAATAGACTTTAGCAGAACAATTGCAGCCTTTGCCGAAGGCTTTATAGGATCAGCCAATGCAAAAACCACGCACACATCGCCGTTTATAGATGCAAAAACAGGGGTTTGAGCCTTTTTTTCATAGGCTTTGGCATGATTTGTATGCGCGCAAAGTGCCTCGGGATCAAAAAGACCAGCCTGCCCGATCAAAATCTGATCGACCCC
>DPZQ01000088.1 GCA_003536295.1 Rhodobacter sp.
GGGGCGGGCGCAGCTCTTGGCGCGTTTGGGTTGCGATCAGGCCCCCGAGGCCACTTCATGGTTGGGCCCTTAATCTGGTCAACACCTTTGCCTGTCACCAAACCCAAGGCCACGTCGCTTGTGCGCAATTCAGAGCGTAACCTGTCCCTTCGGCGTTTTGAATGTCGCGCTCAGCGTGATCTGCGCCCCTTTTTGCAGCGTAAAGCGTCCGTCATGCAACAGCCCGCCAAGCGCTTGTTCGATCTGATCGGCTAACGGATGAGTCACGGTTATCTTTTGCAGCGCAACCGGTTGCGGGGTCAGTATTTGGGTCGGGTGTGCGCTGTCTTTGTCCCACTCAATCAAACTCGGCCAAGCACCCCCATAGGGAAGGCCGCCGTCTGGGGGCACGGCGATTTTCCAGCGAACATATCCGCGCTGCAAAGGAACTTCTTGCCCAGCCTCTGGCGGCGAAAGGGTCAGGGCCTTGGTCAGATCTGCGCAGCTACAGAGCCAATTGCTTAAGCGTGGCGGGCCCGTGAAATGATCAAGCCCAAACCACCTAGGCCCCTTTGTTTGCTTTCGGGCGCTAGAATCAATGGCAATCAGCTCAAGGTAAAGGCCGTCTTCCATTCCCATCAACAGATTATGGGTGCCGTAATATGCATGTTGCCCGCCCGTTTGAAATGGAAGGCCCAATAGCGCCTCGATCTTGGTTCGGCCTTGCTCCAGATCGGTGCAAGAAATGGCTAGGTGATCAAGTTTAAACATAGTTGTTCCTTGGCTTTCTGGCTCGCAAACCAGCCGGGGAGGCTCTTTGCAAACGATTGACAGAGGCTGCGACTTAGATCACCAAGGCAAAAAAGAGGAGTCAAAATGCATATTCATGGAACATGTCACTGTAAAGCCATCAGCTTTACCGCCACCGTTGATCCAACAAAGGTTTTGGCCTGCCACTGCGACGATTGCCAAAAAATGACGGGCGCGCCCTACCGCACAGTTGTGCCTGCGATGGCGCAAAATGTTCAAATGACGGGCAGCCCCAAACATTATATTAAAACCGCCCAAAGCGGAAATAGACGCGATCAGGTGTTTTGTGGCACCTGCGGTACGCATCTTTACGCGACTGACCCTGACAATCCAGAGATTTTTGGCCTGCGCGTTGGTGCGATAGATGAACGCGCGTCCCTGCCACCTCAGCTGCATATTTGGTGCAGCTCGGCCATGACATGGATTACTGATCTTAAAAATGCACCTTGGTTTAGCCAAGGCCCTGCAAGCGCACTCTTTACTCCCAAATAACAGCGCCGCAAGCGCCACTAAGTAGGACTGGCTATGACACAAAAGATTGCGATTATTGGCCTTGGCTCGATGGGGTTTGGTATGGCTAAATCCATTTTGGCGGCGGGCCATCATGCCTATGGCTTTGATGTAAATTCTGAGGCGGTTGGGCGCTTTGTAGCTTTGGGCGGCCAAACGGGGCAAGTGTCGGAAATGGCACCTGCGATGGATTGCGTTATGGTTGTGGTGCTTAATGCCACGCAGACCGAAACGGTTTTGTTTGGCGATGGCACCAATGCGGGCGCAGGCACGGCTTGGGCGCAGCATCTGCGCCCGGGCACGACCATCATTTCTTGCGCGACGGTGCCACCAGATTTCGCACGCACTATGGCCGCCAAAGCGGCTGACTTGGGCCTGAATTATTTAGATGCACCAATTTCTGGCGGCTCGATCAAAGCCGAGGCGGGGCGACTTTCGGTTCTGGCCTCGGGTGCGGAAGTGGCGTTTAAAAAGGCCAAACCTGCGCTTGATGCGGTGGCTGAACATGTTTTTGCACTTGGCTCCGAGGTGGGCGCAGGCAGTGCTATGAAATCGATCAATCAAATCTTGTGCGGCGTGCATATCGCGGCGATGGCTGAAGCCATGACTTTTGGCATGACCCAAGGGGTCAGCCCCGCACAAACGCTTGAAGTCATATCCAAATGTGCAGGCACAAGCTGGATGTTTGAAAACCGGGGAGCCCATGTGGTTGCAGGCGATTATAAGCCGCATTCCTCGGTTAATATTTGGTTAAAAGATTTGGGAATAGCCCTTGAT
Organism: Rhodobacter sp.; assembly: GCA_003536295.1. Lineage (GTDB taxonomy): Bacteria > Pseudomonadota > Alphaproteobacteria > Rhodobacterales > Rhodobacteraceae > UBA10365. Next base: position 2,077 of record DPZQ01000088.1, read on the forward strand.
ATAGCTGGGAAAGCTAAGTTTTCAGCTCCACTCACGGCGGTGGCTTTGCAGCAGTTTGTGGCGGCGTCTGGCTCAGGCTATGGGCTTGAAGATGACGCGGCCGTGGCCAAGATTTACGCGCGTAACGCAGGTCTTAAACTGCCAGGAGAGGGCTGATGCGTCTTGGGGCCATTGCCGATGATTTCACCGGCGCCACAGACCTTGCGGGGCTTTTGGCCCGCGGTGGGGCGCGGGTTTCGTTGCGCGTCGGCCTGCCGGATGCGTCGGTCTTAGGCTTTCAAGGGGCTGATGTAGAAGTGGTAGCGTTGAAAATTCGCACCCTTCCAAAAGACCAGGCGCAAAGCCAAAGCAAGGCGGCGCTTAAGTGGCTACAAAGCCAAAAGGCTGATCGTTTTTTTTGGAAATATTGCTCTACATTTGACAGCACGGATGTGGGTAATATTGGCCCCGTCAGCGAAGTTTTAATGCAGACTTTGGGCGCCGCGCAAACGATCTATTGCCCCGCTTATCCCGAGAATGGCCGTTTTGTCTTTATGGGCCATTTGTTCGTGGGCCAAATGCTTTTGTCCAATAGTTCTATGAAAGACCATCCGCTCACGCCGATGCGTGACGCAAATTTGCTGCGCCTTCTGACCCCGCAAGTCACGGGCGCAGTGGGTCTGATTGACCGCCAAATTGTGGCCTTGGGTGTGACTGCTGTGCAAACGCGGCTGGCTGAGCTGGCGCAAAAAAACGTGACCCATGTGGTCATAGATGCGATTTGCACCGATGATTTGGCGACGATTGCCACCGCGTGCAAAGATATGCTCTTGATCACGGGCGGCTCGGCTTTGGCGATGCCTTGGCCTGCGCTCAACGGCGTTTGGCCTAACCAAGCTGGACTTTTCCAGCCCCTGGGGCGGGGGGCGTTGATTTTGGCGGGCTCTTGCTCTGAGATGACGCGCGCGCAGGTGGCTGATTTCGCGCAAAAAGGGCCCAGCTTGCAACTTGATCCTCATGACTTGTCCCAAAATGGCGTTCAAAGCGCCAAAGAGTGGCTGGGCGCACAAGCGTTTGATGCGCCGAAACTTATCTATTCCAGCGCAGCACCAGAACAGGTGGCCAAGGCCCAAAGCCAATTTGGCGCACAGGCCGCAGGAGCCTTGGTGGAAGCGGCACTTTCAGAGCTTGCAATTTTTGCGCGCACCATGGGCTATCACCGCTTTTTGGTGGCGGGGGGAGAAACTTCGGGAGCGGTGATTACAGCACTGGGCATCTCCCAGCTTGATATTGGTCCCGAGATAGCGCCTGGCGTTCCGTGGACCTATGGCGCTGGTGGACTTGCCTTAGCGCTGAAATCAGGCAATTTTGGTGAGATTGATTTTTTCTCCAAAGCATTTGGAAAATTACCGTCCCATGTCACATGAAAGCCACCTTCGCGAAGAAATTTGCATTTTAGCAAAATCACTGTTCGACCGTGGTCTGACGGCTGGCAGCAGTGGTAATGTCTCGGTCAGGCTTGAAGATGGGCGCTTGCTGGTCACGCCCACGGGCACCAGCTTTGGTCGGCTTGATCCTGCGCGCTTGTCGCTGATTGATGCGTCTGGGCAGCTCATTTCCGGCGATGCACCCACCAAAGAAATGGCGCTGCACCGTGCCTTTTACGACACGCGCGCCAGCAATGCGGTGGTGCATTTGCATTCGTGCCACTCGGTTGCGCTATCGCTTTTGCCCGATGTTGATCCCGATAATTTTTTGCCACCGCTGACGGCCTATAGCGTAATGCGCTTGGGCAAAGTGGCCCTTTTGCCCTTTTTCATGCCCGGAGATCCTGAAATGGGCAGAGCGATTCGCGGGCTTGCGGGCAAAAGATCGGCCGTGGTTTTGGCCCACCACGGGCCCGTGGTGGCTGGTAAAGACCTTGAGGCAGCCGTCGCTGCGATAGAAGAGCTTGAAGAAACCGCAAAACTCGCGCTGATGACCCTTGGAATGGGCGCGCGCGTGTTAAGCCAAGCACAGATCCAAGGGCTTGTGCAGCGGTTTGATCTGGAATGGGCCGATTAATGCCACGGTTTTCAGCAAATTTGGGGTTTTTATGGGTTGAACTGCCGTTGCCCGAAGCCATTCGTGCTGCACATCGCGCGGGGTTTGACGCAGTGGAATGTCACTGGCCTTATGCTTTTGCTGTTGAGGGCGTCGCCGCTGCCCTCCGCGAGACGGGCTTGAAAATGCTGGGTTTGAACACAAGACGCGGTCAGGTCGGCGAAAACGGCTTATCGGCCTTGGTGGGGCGCGGCCCAGAGGCGCGCGCCGCGATTGATGAGGCATTGGATTATGGTGCAAACATCGGCGCTTTGAATGTACATGTGATGGCAGGCGTTGCCCGAGGGCCGCAAGCCGAGGCGCAGTTTTTAGAAAATCTTGAATATGCGGCGCGCAAAGCCGCAGAAGTTGGTTTGGGCATTCTGATCGAACCGCTGAACCATTTTGATGCGCCCGGTTATTTTTTGCACAGTACCACACAGGCCGCAAAGCTCATTGCAACATTGGGCTCCGGGCGTGTGAAGTTGATGTTTGATTGCTATCACATCCAAATTTTAGAGGGCGATTTGACCCGAAAGCTGAGTAACCTTTTGCCGATCATCGGCCATATTCAGTTCGCATCGGTGCCAATGCGCGGCACGCCTGATGAGGGTGAGATCGATTACGCCCATATTTTCAAACATATTGACACGCTTGCCTATAAGGCGCCGTTAGGCGCCGAATATCGCCCCCAAGGGGCTACTGAACAAAGCTTGGTTTGGTTAAATAAATTTACCAAATAACCATTATCTGGCCCGCCGACCTTGAACCCGAAGCAAAAACTTTTATGATTGTGCCAAGCGCAGCTTGGCGTTCATCAATCAAAGGATCAGCATATGAAAATCACATTCTTGGGACTTGGCGTTATGGGTGGGCCTATGGCGGGGCATTTGGCCAAAGCAGGTCATGATGTCACCGTCTATAACCGCACTGCGGCCAAAGCCGAAGCTTGGGTTTTAGCACATGGCGGCGCATTTGCCCTGACCCCCGCCTTAGCGGTAAAGGACGCCGATTTTGTGATGGCTTGCGTGGGCAATGACGATGATTTGCGAGCCGTTTGTGTTGGGAGCGATGGTGCCTTGGGCGCAATGAAGGCAGGGGCGATCTTTGTCGATCACACCACCGTTTCGGCAAAAGTCACGCATGAGCTTTTTGCTGCTGCCAATGCGCTCGGCATTTCGTTTATTGATGCGCCTGTTTCGGGGGGGCAAGCGGGTGCTGAAAATGGGGTATTGTCAGTGATGTGCGGTGGCGAAGCGGTGGCCTTTGGCGTGGCAGAACCCGTGATGGCGGCCTATGCGCGTATTTGTCGGCGTATTGGCGACAGTGGCGCGGGCCAAATTACCAAAATGTGCAACCAAATCGCGATTGCGGGGTTGGTTCAGGGCTTGTCAGAAGCGCTGCATTTTGCCCAAAAGTCAGGCTTGAATGGAGAGAATGTGATTGAAGTCATCAGCCAAGGAGCCGCCG
>DPZQ01000102.1:0-2926 GCA_003536295.1 Rhodobacter sp.
GGCTTAATAATCAGCCCTGCTGATGGGGTTGTATCATTACTTGAACCTGCGGTGCCTCCGCTTGAACTTGGACTTGGGCCCAATCCGATGACGCGGATTTCTGTATTTATGAATGTGTTCAACTGCCATGTGAATCGAGCGCCTATCGGCGGGGTGATCAGCAAGATCGTCTATCGCCCGGGCAAGTTCTTAAACGCTTCACTTGATAAGGCTAGCGTCGATAATGAGCGCAATTCTTTGGTCATTCAAATGGAAGACGGGCGCAATCTGGCGGTTGTGCAGATCGCAGGTTTGGTGGCTCGTCGCATCTTGTGCGAAGTTAATGAGGGCCGCCACATCAAGACCGGCGAGCGATTTGGGATGATCCGCTTCGGCTCGCGCCTTGATATTTATCTGCCCGAGGGCGTGCAGCCAATGGTCACGATTGGCCAATCAACTATTGCGGGTGAAACCGTTTTAGCAGACCTTACCAGTCAAGAGGCCGCCCGCACGGGCCACGCTCTTTAGAAAGCAAAATACCGCCATGCAAAATGAACGCAAAGAATCCTTACCGCTGCTACAGCTTTTGCCGAATTTTGTTACAATCATCGGCCTTTGTGCTGGCCTAACAGCAATTCGCTTTATCATTGTTGGGCGCTTTGAAGTTGCTGCGACGCTGATTTTTTTCGCGGCAGCGATTGACGGGCTCGATGGGCTTTTGGCTCGCAAGCTTAATGCCACGAGCGCCATCGGAGCTGAGCTTGATTCACTGTCAGACTTTTTGAACTTTGGTGTGGCCCCTGCCTTAATGGTTTACCAGGCCGCTTTGACTGAAAGCTATACAACCAATTGGATGTTTGTGCTGATGTATGTGATTTGCGCTTGTTTGCGTTTGGCGCGTTTTAACGTGAACCGTAACAAGCCCACAATTGGAGCAAAGCCGCATTTCATTGGCGTGCCTGCGCCAGGTGGGGCGGCCTTGGCCATGTTTCCGATGATTTTATCCTTTGAAAACATGAATTGGCTGACAGAGTATTTCTATGCCTATGGTATTTATTTGGGTTTTATTGGTCTTTTGATGGCCAGTTCTGTGCCAACATTGTCATCAAAGTCCATTCGCGTTCCTAAGGATCGTGCGATTTTTGTTTTGGTCGGTGGGGCGCTGTTCGCGGGGTTGGCGATCACCCAGTTTTGGAAGTTGGTCTTGATCGTCACCGCTGCTTATATGCTGGTGATTGCCTTCAATTGCCTAACCTATTTGGCTAAGCTAGTCCGCCGCCCTAAGCCATAACGGCTGTTGTTTGCACCACGGTGCGCAGGGCAAAGCTTGATTGCATTTTTGCCACATGTGGCAGACGTGACAAATATTGCCGATGTAGGCGGGCATAGTCGTCAGTATCGGCGACCACGATTTTTAGCAAATAATCAGCCACCCCTGCCATTAAGTGGCATTCAAGCAGATCTGGCACTTTTGCGACGGCACGCTCAAAGGCGTCTAGCGCCTCATCGGCTTGGCCTTGTAGCGTGATCTCAACATAAACTAAGGTTGGGCGTCCCATTTTTCGAGCATCAAGGATGGCGACAAACCCTGAAATGACCCCTTCTTCCTCAAGGCGTTGTACGCGTCTGTGGCAGGCCGAGGGGGAAAGATTAACTAGCTCAGACAACTCTGCATTGGTGACGCGGGCGTTAGCTTGTAAAATATTTAAGATTCGTTTGTCGGTTGCGTCAATTTCGTACATTTCGCAAAAATATCCCGAATTAATCAATTTAACGCACATATATCCTAAAATTTATGAAATTAACACTAAAATTTCAAAACAATTATTTTCATTATGCGACATGATCTGCTCAATAACTATAACATATCGGAGAGTTTCATGAAGATCGGTTGTCCAAAAGAAATCAAACCTCAAGAGTTTCGCGTTGGTCTTACGCCTGACGCAATCCGTGAAGCGGTGGCCCATGGCCACAGTCTTTATATTGAGGCCAATGCAGGTACAGGTTCTGGCTTTGCAGATGCCGATTATGTCGCGGCTGGGGCCACGATCCTTGCTACCGCCGAAGAAGTTTTCGCCGTCGCCGAAATGATCGTAAAGGTCAAAGAGCCTCAAGCGGTTGAGCGCAAACGCCTGCGCGCTGATCAGATTTTGTTCACCTATTTGCATTTGGCAGCTGACGTTGAACAAACGGCTGATCTGATGGCCTCGGGCGTCACGGCGATTGCTTATGAAACCGTAACGGATGAGCGCGGCGGTTTACCGCTACTGGCACCCATGTCCGAAGTGGCAGGGCGCTTGGCACCACAAGTTGGCGCTTGGACCTTGCAAAAAGCCAATGGCGGACGCGGCGTGTTGATGGGCGGCGTGCCCGGGGTTTTGCCTGCTAAAGTCTTAGTTATCGGCGGCGGCGTAGTTGGCACGCATGCGGCTAAAATCTCAGCCGGTATGGGCGCAGATGTAACCGTAATTGACCGCTCATTGCCCCGTTTGCGTTATTTGGATGATGTTTTTGGTGGCCAATTCAAAAATGCTTATGCCAGCGCTGCGGCCACAATCACCTTAGCGAAAGAGGCCGATCTGATCATTGGTGCGGTGTTGATCCCAGGCGCTGCGGCCCCCAAGCTGATCACAAAAGCGCAATTGTCGTTGTTGAAGCCTGGTGCGGCTTTGGTCGATGTGGCAATTGACCAAGGGGGTTGCTTTGAGACAAGCCATGCCACAACCCACCAAGATCCGATCTATGAGGTTGACGGTATCATGCATTACTGCGTGGCCAATATGCCAGGCGCTGTTGCGCGTACCTCAGCGCAGGCTTTGGGCAATGCGACTCTGCCGTTTGTGCTGGCCCTTGCTAACAAAGGCTGGCGCAAAGCCTGTGCTGACGACAAACATTTACTTAATGGTTTGAACGTGCACGCAGGCCAATTGACCTATGCGGCAGTGGG